>CAYWWF010000174.1:0-4697 GCA_964461745.1 uncultured Oscillospiraceae bacterium
ATTTACTCCGGCAAGGTTCATATGATCGCCGGTCTGACCGTGGAGTCCCGCGGCCCGGCCGTCAAAATCGGAGAGATGTGTCACATCTACACGTTGAAGGGCGACGCGTACCTCCAGGCCGAAGTCGTGGGCTTCCGCGACAAAAACGTCCTTTTGATGCCTTACGGCGACTTAAATGGCGTAGGCCCGGGTTCGCGTGTCGTCTCCACAAACCGCAGTCTGCGCGTTCCGGTCAGCATGGACTTCCGGGGACGTGTGCTCGACGGGATGGGCCAGCCCATTGACGAAGGCCCGCCACTCAAAGTCGACGAGTACTATCCAGTGGAAAACCACCCGCCCAACCCGCTGACGCGTCCGCGCATCAAAGAAATTCTACCCATCGGCGTGCGCGCCATCGACGGTCTGCTCACCTGCGGTCGCGGCCAGCGTGTCGGCATCTTTGCCGGCTCCGGCGTTGGTAAATCTACGCTGCTCGGCATGATCGCCCGCAACGCCCGCTCCGATGTCAATGTCATTACACTCATCGGCGAGCGTGGCCGTGAGGTCAACGACTTTCTACAAAAGGACTTGAAGGCCGAAGGTTTGGCCCGCTCGGTCATCGTCGTGGCCTCGTCCGACCAGCCCGCGCTTGTGCGTTCCAAATCCGCGCTTGTGGGTACGAGCATCGCCGAGTACTTCCGCGACAAAGGCCTCAACGTTCTGTTGATGATGGACAGCCTCACACGCTACGCGATGGCCCAGCGTGAAATCGGTATGGCTGTCGGTGAACCGCCCGTCTCGCGCGGCTATACGCCTTCGGTTTACACCGTCATGCCGCGTCTGCTCGAACGCACGGGCAACTCCTCAAAGGGTTCCATCACGGCGCTGTACACCGTGCTTGTCGAGGGCGACGACTTAAACGAACCCATCACCGACACGGCACGCGGTATCTTGGACGGCCACATCGTGCTTTCGCGTCACCTGGCCAACCGCAACCACTACCCCGCCATCGATGTGCTGGCCAGCGTCTCCCGTTTGATGCCCGACATCGTACCCCGAGAGCACTACACTGCGGCCAACCGTGTGAAAAATCTGATGGCCGTCTACAAGGACGCCGAAGACCTCATTAACATCGGTGCCTACCGCGCCGGTTCCAACGCCGAAATTGACCAAGCCATCAAGATGAACAAAGGCATCAACGACATTTTGCGCCAACGCGTGGACGAACCGAGCACCTTTGACGAAACCGTCGGAAAGATCATCCATCTGGAAGAAGAGTGAGGACGGATGCTCCGAGGTAATAGGCCGTGAAAAAGTTTCGCTTTACGCTCCAGTCTCTGCTCTCCACAAAAATTTCAATGGAAAAGCAGCTCAAGGGCGACATCAGCATCGTGGAAGCGCGCATCAATGGCTTTCGACAGGAACTCTCCGCCATGGAAGAACATCTTGTCGAGGCGCGCAAACAACACAATCAGCGCGTTTCCGAGGGCATCTCCCCGCAGGAACTGGTTTTGGAGAATGTAGGCTTCCGGGCTTTGTTTGACCGCATCGCCCAGCAACATGAAAAAATTGAAGTGGCCACGCAGGAAAAGGCCCGCATCCAACAGCAACTGTTCACGGTGATGATGGATCGCAAAATGCTCGAAAAACTGCGGGAAAAACAAAAACGTGAATACATGGAAGATCTTAAAAAAGAAGAGGCCGCGATGATGGACGACTTTCTGTCGAGCCGACTCGGCGGTCGGGACACCGCCGAAGCTAAGACCGGCGGATAGCAAGACTAAGTATGGAGCGCTCTGCACACCCTATACGTAAGACGCGCGCGGCGCCGGAGGTGACGGTTATGGCGGACAACACTCATGTGGATAAAGACGGAATTGAGGTCGAAGATCTGACGCAGCCCAAGAAGCCCGACCGTTCGATTCAATTGGAAAGCGCCCAGGCCGTAAGGCCTGCCGCATCCAAAAGCTCTAAGCCAAAAACCGCCGAAAAAGCGCCCCACGTAAAAGATAGCAAAAAAAAGGCAAAGCACCGCACAGAGTCCCATGGCAGTACACTCAAAGGTGTATTCCTGACGTTGCTTGTGGTATTTCTCATTTTGGGTGCCGCCATTTCCGCGCTGTATTTTAATGTTTTTAGCTCAAAAAGTTTTTTAGATAAAACGCTTGGCATCTCAGCCGCGACGACCGCCGAGCGTGAAACCCAGCTTACGGAGTGGCAGACACAGCTCAACAACCAAGCGGCTCAACTGAAAGCGGATCAGGACGCATTGGCCCAGCAACAGCAAAACCTGAGTGCGCAGACCGAAGAACTCGACTCGATAAAAAACGAACTGGAAAACAAAAATAAGGCGGTCGATGAACTTAAGACTCAACTTGAGACAAAAATCACCGATATAACTAACGTGGTCAAAACGCTCGAAGGAATGGATACGGATGCCGCCGCCGCCGTGTTGACCGCCATGGAGGATCAGGAATACAAAGTGCAACTGATCTCTCTATTTAAAGCAGCGACGCGTTCGGCCATTCTGGCAGCTATGGATCCTACTGAAGCCGCCGCGATCCTGCGGGAACTTGGTTAATTTTCCCAAATTTTGAATCAAGTTCCGGATGTTGAAATCAACCGGCAAGGAAGCACCTCTGAAAGGAGGAAAGCTATGAACGACCTCTCTCTGAACTTCTTGCCCAACGCGAAACCCGCGGACACAAAGAACTCCACCGCTTCTTACTGGCGAAACCAAAACCAGAAGACGCAATTTTCCGATCTGTTTGACGCGACAAAAAACAATCCCCCACGCAAAAGCGGAAACAAATCCGCCGCGAAAGAAACCCCGCCTGAACCTTCCGTGAACCTGGGCTATCTCGCAACCCCCGCTTATGCGGCTATGAACACCCCGGCAACGGAGGCCCCCGAGGACGTATCCGTCCTCTCTGACATGGATGTCACCGGTTCCCCTGCGCTCCCGAACGTGGGCTTTTCCCGGCTCTTCGACCTACTCAGTACGCTGGGACTCACAGAAGGCGTAGGAAACCTCAACGATATGGAAGGACAGATGGCACTTGACCCGAATCTGTTCGCCCCGGTAAGCTCCAGTGAGCTTTCCGAAGTACTAAGCACGCTGGAAGAGGCCCTCTTGCTCGACGGGATGGAGACACCCATCACCACGCAAGAGACACTCGCCACCCAGGACGCGCCTACTGCCGCTCAGACTCTGCCCATCGCCGCTCCGTCGACGCCGGATGTCTCCGGCATCGCGCCCGACGCCCGGCTTCAGGCATTGTTGCAGCAACTGGACGCCGTCATTGAGCGAGAAGACACACCGGCCCCGGCCTTGTTGGCCATACAGTCGGCGGTGGATCGCCTGGCGCGTCAAGTGGCCGGGCAACCCTTAAACAATGAGGCGACTGCTGTCATCCCCGAAGAAGCTATCCTAACGGCGCCCATTGCTGCACCGGAAACCTGGGTCGCCGGATCCGGCGAAGAGCAGGACGCCTTCCTGCAAGACAACAGCGCTGACACCTCCGACAACTCCTCTTTCCTTTCTCATCTGGCCGGTACGCAGCGCGCCCCTGTGGCCGCTCCGGCGGATGTCGTCGCCCCGCCGACACCTGTCATGCCTACGCGTTTTGTCGATGAGATTGTGGATTCCGTTAAGCTTCAGCAATCTCAGGGCATTTCTCAATTGCGTATCGTGCTGAGTCCTGAAGGCTTAGGTCGAGTCAGTGTCCTGCTGGAAACCAGCGCGGAAGGACTCCGGGCCCGCATTCAGTCAGACAACCCCACGGTGCGCGGCATCATGGCCGCCCAGATCACGGAGCTTGAAGGCAAGCTCAAAGAGCTGGGCATCCACATGAAATCCATCGACGTCACAAATCCGGAATCCGGTTACGACTCGACCCGCAGCGGTGGACAGACTCCTTTCTCGAGCAATCATCCGGGTCAAAGAGCTTTCGAGGAAGGCCCTCGCTCCGGTCCCAGCACCCCGACGACGCGGCCGGACCGATCGCCTCTGCCTCAGGTTCCGACAACGACAGTGACGGCTACTTCCTATGAAATGCGCGAGCTGCACACCTGGCCCGGCCTCAATGAAGGCGTGGATTTTTTGGCCTGATTCTGTGAATCCTACGTTCGGGCAAAAAGCCATTGCCTGAACGGAAGATCACACCAAAGAGGTGTTTTGTTATGCCTGATAGCGTGACCGCTGTTTTTGATAAAACCAAGTATGCGTATACTGAGCAAACTCGAGCTCCCAGTTCAAACCTTGGTAAAAACGAGTTTTTAAAAATACTCATTACCCAGTTGCAAAACCAGGATCCCACCTCCCCGATGGAGGACACGGCGATGATCGCTCAGATGGCGCAGTTCTCCGCGCTGGAGGCGATGACGAACCTGTCTGAGAACTTCTCCCTATCTCAGGGTTACAGCATGATCGGCAAGGCCATCATCGGCCTGGTGCGCGACCCGGAAACGGGTGCCGTGCGCGAGGTGGCCGGACGTGTGGATTCCGCCGGTTCGCTCTACGGCAAACCCTATGTCATGGTCGGCAACGCCACAATCTTTGTCTCCGACGTCTTGCAGGTGTTTGACGAGTCCGCCGTGACCGGCGACACAAGTTCCCTCATCGGCGGCATCAACCTAGTGGGCAAATATATCCGCGCCGACATCGGCACCGAGGAAAAGCCCGATCTCGTCGAGGGCAAGGTGGAAGGTCTGCTTGT
>CAYWWF010000175.1:0-4691 GCA_964461745.1 uncultured Oscillospiraceae bacterium
AATTGTGCCGACCCAGGATCCTTTGCAAAATGAGACAGGTGAGGAAACCGGCAGTGCCCGCATACCTCCGGAGAACACTGGGGCGGAGCCGAGTTCCGCGTCCTAATTTATTGAAATTGCCCCGACAAAAGGAGTTGACCCCATGTCCTCCATCACGGTGATGACCGTCTTCGGTACTCGACCAGAGGCCATCAAAATGGCACCGCTACACCGGGCGCTGGCACAAAATGAAAACATCACGGCCCTCTGCGCGGTTACCGCGCAGCACCGTGATATGTTGGATTCGGTATTAAAAAATTTTGATTTGCAGCCGGATTATGACTTAAACATCATGCAACCCGGGCAGAATCTCTCCGGGATCACAACGAAAACGCTCGAAGGCATGGATGCCTTGCTTGAAACCGTGCGGCCCGACCTCATCCTTGTGCACGGGGACACGACCACGACTTTTTCCGCCGCACTTTCCGCGTTTTATCACAAGATTTCGGTCGGCCATGTCGAGGCCGGCCTTCGCACGTATAACAAAATGGCGCCTTACCCCGAAGAGATCAACCGAAACCTAGTCACCCGCATCGCCGACCTGCACTTCTGCCCGACGATTGGTAACGCCGAAAATTTACAGCGCGAGGGCATAGAACGCGGCGTGTTTGTGACCGGCAACACGGTCATCGACGCGCTTGGGATCACGGTGCGGCCGGACTATCGCTTCCAGACCCCCGAGTTGCAAGGTTTACCATTTGGTCGTGAGCGCGTCGTCCTTGTGACCGCGCACCGCCGTGAAAACTTCGGCGAGGGCCTATACAACATTTTCTGGGCCCTGCGCGACCTGATGGAGCGTTTTCCTGATGTCCACTTCGTTCTGCCCGTTCATCCCAACCCCTTGGTGACCCAGCCCGTGCAGGACATTTTGGGGGGGCACGCGCGGATGCATTTGCTCCCGCCGCTGCCCGTCCTCGATATGCACAACCTCATCAGCCGCTGCCACCTCGTGCTCACAGACTCTGGCGGACTGCAAGAGGAAGCACCGGCTTTCGGAAAGCCTGTCTTGGTGCTTCGTGAGGAGACCGAGAGACCTGAAGCCATCACAGCGGGTACGGTAATGCTCGGCGGTGTCCGCCGCGCGGACATTGTGGATAAGGGTGACCGTCTGCTTTCCGATACTGAGTTGTATCATCGGATGGCCACAGCCGTGAACCCTTACGGCGACGGGCAGGCCAGTCGCCGTATCGTTGAGGCGATCCTCTGGCATTTTGGGTTGCAAACGGAAAAACCCGATGCGTTTTGTGTAAAATAAAAATTTTCCGATGTCTTTGTGTCAGCTTGTTTTGCAGTTTAGCGTCGGCTTTGGTCCAAAGGAGATTCTCATGCTTGAAACACGAAAAAGCATCATCATTGTTGTGCTGATTGTGACGGCTTTTGTGCTGTCTTCGATTGCGCTTGTCTACATTTTCAGCGGCAACAACGGTCAGGGACAGCCCATCGTTTTTCCCTCTGAGGGAGACTTGACGGGTTCAACCTCGCCGGGTTCGGAGGATCCTTCTGTTTCGCTCACCCCGCCGCCGACGCCCGCCACGCCGCTGATTGTCGTTGAGGTGAACAAAGACAACGTCAAAGAGATCATTGAAACCTTGGAGCGTCCTGCGGGTTATGCCTGCGCCGTGCAGGTGGAGCACCACTGGGGCAAAGGAAGCTCTTCCCGTTTGCGGCGCTTGTGGGTACGCGACGGGTTTACGCGTATGGAAATCTATGACGCAAACCAGCAGGTAATCCAAAATCAAATCACCGGCTTTGGCCGCGCGTACATCTGGTCCCAGGGCGCACAGTACTACAGCGGCGCGCAGGGAGATATCCAAAGCGACAACGTTGTGGGAATTCCGACCTACGAGGACATCCTCGAGATGGACGACAGCGAGATCATAAATGCCCGTTATCTGGTGCTCGAGGAAGAGGGGACGCAGGGGAACCCCTGTGTCTATATCGAGACACAGAAAACCGGGCGGCAAGACACACAGTTTTGGTGGGTGTCGCTGCAAAGCGGGTTGCTTGTCCGCGCCGAAAGCAAGCGGGGGGAGACCCTACTGTATCGCTGTACGCTGCTGCAATACCAAGACACTCCTCCGACAGAAGACATATTTCTGCTGCCGGACAACAAGCTCGTCTTTGATCTGGCAGCGTAGGGTAGCCCCGATCCCGCGTCGGTGTCTGCTGCCGGTTATAGCCCTAAGAATAGGATGACCGCAAGGAGAATAACGATTTCTTCGTCTTCACCTTCCAGAAACAAGAATAAAAGAATCAGAATCAGCAGAATGTCTCCGGCGTCCCAGTGAATTTTTAGATTCTTTAGAAAACCCGAGATGTTTTTCCCTTTTAAAAACCCGCCGTGTCCAGCCGGTTTCTCCGCCGGGACTACCTCGGCTTCCGCCTTTTCCGTCTTGCGCGCGGCGCTCTTTCGGGTGGAAAGGCCCGCGCGGCTGATGCGATTGGTTTTATAGGTTCTATCACGGCGTGCGTCTTCCCGATTCTCATGCATCGCATCGACGGCACGTTCGTATCTTTCTTCGGTCGGATAGGGCGGCAGGGCGCTGTGCCTTGGACTGCGCGTAAAATCCGGCTGGTAGTCCATGTTTTGTGCGCGCGCGGTCGTACCGTCTTCCTCATAAAATGCGGGTGTGTCGAACATCTGCGTGGCGCCCGGATAGCGGCTAAGCATGGTTTCCCCTCCTATTCAGGGCGAGCCCCGGAACACGTAAGGCCGCCATAGCGGCGGCGTGGAGAAATTCAATGTTTGCCAGGATGGTTCGGCGTTTCTCGCGATTTTACGTATCCGTATTCTGGGACGAACCCATAAACGATGTCAGTGCGACTTTTCCGGTTCTGGCCAGCCGTACGATTTGTACGGCTTTGTCAATTTTATCCCGGCGTTCCACACGCAAATACGGTTTGAGTGCGATCAAAAGCGCTTCGCGTTCGTCGTTGCCTTTCCCGTATTCACCCATCAAACGCATGATACCCGTGAGGATTTTCGGATCCAACTTGCTCAATGTCGACATAAAGGAGAGATCCGGCAAGTCAATGCCGCCCAAGAGCGCACCAATCAGCCCCGGATCCAGGCCAAAGGGTGAGTTTTCCTCTTTTTTCTGCGGCTTTTCTTGGATCTTCAGTTCTTCTTTTTTTCGTTCGCTTTTCCCTTGTTTGGTCATAGGGAGCGGATCGGGTTGTTTTTCGTCTGCTTTTCGCCGCCGATCCGCAGCGGGCGTTACGCGTCCGGGCCGATACTTAACCCGGTGGGAAGTGGCCGCATGAGACGCCGATTTGCTGTTGATCACGGCGGAGGCAGTAACGTCTTCGGAGGCATGAAGGGCAGGTGGAGTAGACATGCCGTCCGCCGCGGGTTGGGCATCTGAAGTTTCCGGCGCTTCGGAAGTTTCAGACGCGCCGAGACCAAGGGCACGCATCATCCCCATGATTTTTTCCATGGTTTCGGGCGACGAGAGCGCAGCGCTCAGTTTCCCCTCAAGATCCTCCACGACGTTTTCCTCCTGACTTCAGGGGCGCACGGCCCCAATGCATGACGAAAGCTTTCTCGCATCTTGTCATGATCCGTGAACCCCTTTCTCTTCCTGTTTTCCGCCTTCGTGCGCGGAAGAGACATTGTGATTACTTGTTTTTCTTGTAGAGCTGCATGGCCTGTTTGGCCAGTGCCGAACCCTCGGGTGTGGAGAGCATGTTCATGATGAGCCGTTTGGCCGAGTCGGCGTTTCCGGCCGCCGCGGCCGAGGCCGCCTGTTTGATCGTCTCTTTGCCGCTGTCGGAGATTCCACCCAGCAAGGCTTTGCCTTCCTTGGAGTCGATGAGTGACTTATATTTGTCGATGTCACCGATTGCCTTTTTTGCCTGTGGTTGATCCGCAAGTTGTTTGAGCAGAGTTTCCAGGTCATTTGCCATGATCATCACCTCTTCATCCCAGTATATGCGGGGGAATTCCGAATTGAACACAATCAGAGCTTTGGCGTTTTCTGATTCCCATGGCCATACGGAGGCTTTCCCGGTGCTGCTCAAGCGCTATCAGCCGACCCTTGTATTTCATTTGGGGGATCACATTTCGGATGTGTCCGGGTTGAGGGCTATGTTCCCGGAGGTAACCGTCTTGGCGGTGCCCGGCAACTGCGACTACGCGCCCCGAACGGCCCCCGTGCGTGTGGAGACCATTTATGGGCACACCATATATCTCGCACATGGACACGCCCAGCGCGTGAAGTCCGGTCTGCAGACGCTTTACCTCAGCGCGCGGGAGCAGGGTGCGACGCTTGCGCTGTTTGGACATACGCATATGCCCTGTGTGGAGCGTTTTGGGGAACTTACATTGATGAATCCCGGCAGCGTCGCTCGGCCCCGGATCGGCGCGCCGACCTTCGGTCTGTTAGAGTTTTCGGAGGCGCGTATAGAGACACGGATTTTGACGGTTTGAGTTTTATCTTGGACTGCCGAAAGAGTCTCACAGAGTTTTCTGCCTCCGGTAGAAAATTAAACTGAATTGTTTTTCCGGGAATTCACTTCCCGGAAAAATTTCTTCTAGCCAATTCGGTAGAAAAATCTCAGTTTTTCTACCGAGGCAATAAAGGAGTGCTGTGAGTATGATTTTAACCTGTGACTTGGGCAACACCAATTTGGTGTTTGGCGTGTTTTCCGAA
>CAYWWF010000176.1:0-4653 GCA_964461745.1 uncultured Oscillospiraceae bacterium
ATTGTTCTCGACAATTTAAGCAACAGCAAGGAAGAGTCCCTGACACGCGTCCAAGACATAACGGGCAAATCTCTGACTTTCCATAAGGCCGACCTGCTCGACGAAGACGCGCTCGAGCGCATTTTCCAAAGCGCGCCGATTGACGGCGTCATCCACTTCGCGGGTCTCAAGGCCGTCGGTGAGTCTGTGAGTCTGCCACTCCGGTATTACCACAACAACATCACCGGTACGCTGAACCTCTGCGCCGCGATGATTCGCCACAACGTGAAGAAACTCGTGTTCAGTTCTTCGGCCACGGTCTACGGCCTGGCCAAAACCGTGCCGATCACCGAGGACTTCCCGCTGCACACCACGAACCCCTACGGCGCGACGAAGCTGATGATCGAGCAGATTTTGCAAGATCTGTTTGTGGCCGACCCGACTTGGCGCATCTCAATTCTGCGCTACTTCAACCCCGTCGGCGCGCACAAGAGCGGTCGCATCGGTGAAAACCCGAACGGCATCCCGAACAACTTGGTGCCTTACATCACTCAGGTGGCCATCGGCAAGCTTGAAAAGCTGCGCGTTTACGGAAACGACTACAACACGCCCGACGGCACCGGCGTGCGTGACTACATCCATGTCGTCGACCTCGTGCTGGGCCATTTAAAGGCCTATGCAGCGCTCGATCGCGCTCCGGGCGTTTTGATTCACAATTTGGGTACGGGACAGGGCTACAGTGTGCTTGAGATGATAGCGACCTTTGAAAAGGTCGCGGGAAAAAAGATCCCATATGAAATCACTGGCCGCCGCGACGGCGACATCGGCGAGTGCTACGCCGACCCGAGCAAGGCGGGCGCGGAACTCGGCTTCAAGGCAGAAAAGGGCCTGCTTGAAATGTGCGAAGACTCCTGGCGCTGGCAGCAGAGCAACCCGAACGGCTACGAAGTATAGTATCGAAATACTGCGCGTGGGTTTTGAAACAGTTGGCATCGGCCCACGGGCCGGGCCACTGTGGTGGGTTGAGTTATTTTACTCCCCCGCCTGCGGCGGGGGAGTAAATGAATTTTTTCTACGGCAACGCCGCATGAGCGCGTCGAAACAACAGATACATTTGGAAAGGGGAAGCACCATGAAAGACATTACGCTGGTCGTCATGGCGGCGGGCATCGGCAGCCGCTTTGGGGGCCTCAAGCAATTGGAACCCATCGGCCCGAACGGTGAGGTCATCGTAGACTACTCCGTGTATGACGCGATGAAGGCGGGTTTCACCAAGATCGTCTTCATCATCAGCCGCGCGATTGAAGAGGACTTCCGCCGTCTCGTCGGTGACCGCATTGCCAAGAAAATTAAGGTCGAGTATGTCTACCAAGACACCCCCGATTACCGCAAGAAACCCATGGGTACGGGTCATGCGGTGCTCAGTTGCAAGGGTGCTGTGGACACGCCGTTTGCGGTCATCAACACCGACGACTACTACGACCGCGAAGCCTTTATGCTGATGGCCCAGCACCTTTTGTCCTCGACAGACTACGCGATGGTGGGCTTTTATCTGCGAAACACCTTGACCGAGAACGGCACCGTTGCGCGCGGCATCTGTGAGGTCAAGGACGGTTTGCTCGTGGATGTAACCGAACACACCGCGATTCCTAAGGATAATGATTTCCCCGAGAACACCATCGTTTCGATGAACCTCTGGGGGATGCAGCCCAATGTGTTTGACGCGCTTGAGGCCGATTTTGAGGTCTTTGTGCAGAACATGAAGAACCCGGAAAAAGATGAGTTTTTCCTGCCCAGCGTCATCGACCGCATGGTCAAAGACGGCCGCGAAAAAGTGCATGTGTTTGTGTCACCGGACTCCTGGTATGGCGTCACTTATCGTGAAGACAAAGAAACTGTAGTAAACGCCATCCGCAAGATGGTGGAGGAAGGTAAATATGAGGGGATATAATTTGAGCGACATTCTGTTTCATTTTCCCTTGGCGACGAACATCGAGCCTTACGGCGCGGGACACATCAACGACACCTACCTCGCCGACATTAAGCCGAGCCAGTATATTTTGCAGCGCATCAACCACAATGTGTTTAAGAATCCTGACAATCTGATGGAGAACATCGTCGGTGTCACCGAACATCTGCGCCAAAAAATCATGGCCGCCGGTGGCAACCCCGACCGCGAGACCCTTACGGTCATCAAGACAAAAGACGGGCAAAACTGCTTAAAGACCGAAGACGGCAACTACTTCCGCGTCTACCTCTTCGTCGACCACGCCAACACCTATCAGACCGCCGAAAAGCCCATTCAGTTCTACAACTCCGCGCGCGCGCTCGGCAAATTCCAGCGCCAACTGGCCGACTATCCGGCCGAAACCCTGCACGAGACAATTCCGCGCTTCCACGATACGCGCGACCGTTTTGAGCAGCTCCGCGCGGCCATTACAGCCGACAAAGTCGGGCGAGCGGCCGAAGTTAAGGCGGAAATCGACTTTGCGCTGGCTCGGGAAAACTATGTGGACAAAGTGCTCGACGCAATCAAAGCCGGCGAGGTGCCCCTCTGTGTCACGCACAACGACACGAAGCTCAACAACTTCCTGTTTGACGATAAGACTGACGAAGCCGTCTGCGTCATCGACCTCGATACCGTCATGCCCGGCTCCCGGCTGTATGACTTCGGCGACTCGATTCGTTTTGGCGCGTCCACGGCGAGCGAGGATGAAAAAGATCTGAGCCGCGTGACCATGAGCCTGGAGCTCTTTGAAGCGTTCTCGAAGGGCTTCCTCGAAGAGATGAGCCAGACCCTGACCCCGACGGAAATCGAGCTGCTGCCGTTCTCGGCGATTCTGCTGACCTTTGAGTGCGGCATTCGCTTCCTGACGGACTATTTGAGCGGCGACACCTACTTTAAAATTCATCGGCCGGAGCACAATCTGGACCGCTGCCGCACACAGCTGAAGCTTGTGGCGGACATGGAAGAGAAAATGAACGCCATGTGCGAGATTGTGAGGAAATATGTATGACGAAAATCAAACCTGTACTCGATCCTGAGTTTATCCCCGCGATTTTGTTCAACAAGGCTTTCCTTGAAGAGGCCACCATCCCCTACGCGATTGCGGTGGAACGTGAAAACGGCCTGATGTACCGCTTGGATACGAAGATCACGACCCGCCCGGAGCAGAACAACTTCTATATCGAGCGGCTCGTGAAGACTCTGCTTTGGTCTGTCGGCGGCTTTAAGATCATTCTGAGCGTGGAAAAAGGCGAGCACGAAGCGCTATACCAGAGTTTGTTTGCGTACATTCAAGACTGCTACAAAGTCGGCGGTTTGCGTGAGTTTGACCGTGATCTGATGAGCGGCGTCTATGAAAACGAGTTTGCCGTGGTGTCTTGCCCGCGGTCGTTGATGCCCGAGATGAAAAACAACCCGGTCTCCATCGGCAAGCATCTCGACGGCAACCGCATCGGCTTCGACGCGGGCGGCAGCGACATGAAGGTCTCCGCGGTCGTAAACGGCGAGGTGATCTTCTCGGAGGAGATCGTCTGGCTGCCGAAGGTAAACGAAGACCCCGAATACCACTATGAACAGATCACCGCTGCGATGAACCTCGCGCGCAGCAAGATGGATCGCGTCGACGCGATTGGTGTCAGCTCTGCGGGTATCTACATCGACAACCGCGCGATGGTCGCCTCGCTGTTCA
This sequence comes from uncultured Oscillospiraceae bacterium, assembly GCA_964461745.1. Taxonomy (GTDB): domain Bacteria; phylum Bacillota; class Clostridia; order Oscillospirales; family UBA929; genus JAVBPF01. The sequence continues at coordinate 3,675 of CAYWWF010000176.1, forward strand.
TCAAGATTCCGAGGGACAAATTCAACGCGCGCATCAAGGACATTTACAAAAACATCGCCGGGGAGACCCCCTTGGCCGTTTGCAACGATGGCGACGTCGCGGCACTGGCCGGTTCGATGCATCTGAATAAGAACTCCGTGCTCGGCGTCGCCATGGGCACGAGTGAAGCCGTCGGCTATGTCGACCCGAACGGCAACATCACAGGCTGGCTCAATGAGCTCGCGTTTGTGCCGGTGGACTACAACCTCGGTGCGATGGTCGACGAATGGTCGGGCGACTTCGGCTGCGGCTGCAAGTACTTCTCGCAGGACGCCGTCATTAAACTCGCCCCGCGTGCGGGCATCCAGCTCGACGAGAGCCTCACGCCGGCCGAAAAACTAAAAGTGGTGCAGAAGCACCTCGCGGAAGATCACCCCGGCGCGATTCAGATTTTTGAAACCATCGGCACCTATTTCGGCTACGCCTTGGCGGGTTACGCCCAGGTCTATGACATTGAAATGGTGCAGATTTTGGGCCGCGTGACTTCGGGTAAGGCCGGCGACATCATCATCGAGAAGGCCAATGAAGTGCTGGCTGCCGAGTTCCCGGAACTCGCGAAAGCGATTACGCTTTACATCCCGGATGAATACGAACGCCGCGTCGGCCAGTCCATCGCGGCAGCGAGCCTGCCGGTAATTCCGAAAGCTTAAAGAGAGGGGTTTGTCAAAATGAATCTGTCCAGACCCAAAGCGGAAATATATGTGCCCGACGGCATCGCTGTCGCCCAGGCGCTTGCGCGTACCACCCATATCGCCATCTCCGCCCACCAGGACGACATTGAAATCATGGCCTATCACGGCATTTTGGAGTGCTTTGGCCGCGCTGACCGCTGGTTTACCGGCGTTGTCGTCACCAACGGCAGCGGCAGTCCGAGAAGCGGCCTCTATGAGAGTTGCTCGGACGAGGACATGATGGTCATCCGCAACCAAGAGCAAAAGAA
>CAYWWF010000177.1:0-4643 GCA_964461745.1 uncultured Oscillospiraceae bacterium
CATCAATGGCGGGCAGTTCAACGAGCAGAGCCTGCTGGGCGCCGTCGCTGAGTGTGGCATCGGCCCAAATGTACTGAGGCACATTGACACCGGAAGCAAGCGGAACCTTGGCGTCAATTTCAGCAATCTTCAAGCCGACGGCGTACTGACGGATCGTGAAGTTGTTGAAACGCGGCTGGTAGGCGACGTAGTTGAGGTTCGGAATGTTGTCCACACCGATGGTGGCATGGAAGCCGACCAGCGGGGACGCGAGGGAGGCCTGCACGGTACCCAGCTTAATCCAGTTGACATTGTCGGTGCTGTAGTAACCGGTGTAGAAGTCGCCCTTCTTGTCGAGCGCGAGGTAGAGCTGCGCGGCGGTGTAGTTTGCGTCGGCGATGGTTCTGCACGGAAGCTCAATCGTGTAGATATAGCCGTTGTTCTGGACGTTGAGCGAGACGACGTTGATGGAGCCGTTGCCGGAGGTACCGGAAATGCGGCGCGTCATACGGACAAAGTTGTCATCGTCTTGGTAGAAGATCAAACCGGCAGAGTGGTTGGCACGAGTCGGCGCGCCATAGACATCGACGGTGGCGCAGAAGTCATCCATGCCCGTATCCAGGAGGAAGAAGTTCTCATTGTCCTTGCCGCCGCGGTCCATATGGCTCGGGGTGGCCACAATCCGCAGACCGGAACCGTTGTTGGTGCCCGAACCAGGATTGAGCGCGTAGTTGGCCTTGTTCTCGTTGAGAATGGTCCACTTGCCCTCGATGACGGAGGTCAGCGGGTCATTTTTCGGATAGCTGTCGATGACCGAGAGCGTGTCGGAGAGCGCAAGATTACCAAAGCTCGGAATGGAGCCGCCTACCTCAACCTTGCCCGCGGTAGCATAGGCTTCGGGGGCCAAGGCATCCCAAGATGTCTCATAGTTGCGGAAGTAACCGGAGCCGTCGTAGTTGGCCTTGACGGTCTTCGGGAGGGACGGGGCCATGCCCGCGAGCGTGAAGGAGGCGGTGCCATTGACCTTATAGCCGCCGAGCGGGTTTGCGTCGGCCAGAGCCTGAACTTCCAGCCAGCCGTAAGGCTTGTTGGCAACGATGATCTGAGAAATCTGACCGACAAAGTCGGCGCTGCCGATGGTGATAGCACCGGCTTTTAAGATGTTGAACGCAGAGCCGTTGTACGCGGAGGCGTCGACGATGCCGTCCACATAGATTTTAATCATCTGGTTGGGCTCTTTAACGCAGGTCACAAGATGCCAGTTGCCGTCATTGACAGAGGACATGCTGGTCGCCACGAGATCACCCACAGTGAATATCACCTTGCCCGCGTCGTTCAAGGCCACGTCATACGCGCCTTCCTGCGCAAGCACCGCGGCGGCTCCACCGGTGGTTTTAATCATCATGGAGAGCGTCAGTTTGTCGGTCTCGTCGGCGGAGGCGGGGCTGCTGAAGCCCACGACGTTTTTGTCCAGGGTCAGTACGTCGCGATTCATGACCGCGTCAAAGGCGACGGCGGCATCGGCGCTGAGGTCGGCGGCCGCAGCAAACTGATTGATGATGCGGCCTTCGGCAAAGCGAGCGCTCACAGTCGCTTCCGCTGCGTTGCGGGAGTAGTCTTGCACGGTCAGAGTAGCGGAGATGGCTTCGTTGTTCACAAAAGCGTCAGCGATGGAGATTTCCACGACTTTGCTGTCGATGAGGAGGGAAGCGCCGACCACATCGTGGTCACTTACCACGATACCGTCGAGCATTTCGTCGGTCAGGTTGATTGGCTCGTCATAGTAAACACGCAGGGTTTGCTCGTCCATGACTTCGGTGCGCACAACGTTCGGGGCCACGGTGTCTTTCTTGGCAAACTTCATGATGACGACATCCAGTGGATTGAGGGTCATGGTCAGGGTGTCACCATAGCTGTAAGCACCTTCATCGATGAGCTTGTTCGGGCAGAGCAAGGTCATGTAGAGATCCTTCATGCCTTCCTTGACACCGGCCAAGCGATCCAGCACGAGGGAGAACTCAACGGTGGTATTCCACTTCGGGTTGCGGAACATGACATAGCCTTCGTCCTCGACCCAAGCTGAATAGGCGTAGGGGTTATAAAGGCCGTCGTTGTCCACCGAGCCGCTGTCCGGACCCGGCGCTCCAAACGGCGTGATCATCTTCATGTTGCGGAGAATGTCATACTTCTCACGCGCAAAGGTCATCGCTTCGGCTGTGGCCATCCACTTGCCCTCGTTGAAGGATTCCGGCGTAAAGTACACTTCGTAGAGCGAGCTGCCGCGTAAGGCGTTGTTGTACATGTAACGGCGGAAGACATCGTCTTCGACGGCAACAAAACTGGGGGCGGTACGGCCGTACACCGGGTCATGGTTCCAGATGTGGGCGGGCGGGAGCTGGAACTTGTTGTTGACATAGAACATGTAATAACGACCGTCGCGATAGGACATCATACGGTCGGTCCAAGGCACTGAGGCGGGGCCGACTTGGCTGTGGTCGGAGCTGACTTGGATGTAGACGGTGTTGACATGCTGGAGGATCCAGGGGCTGGGAATCGAGAAAGAGGTGCAGTTGAGGAAGACGTCGCCGCCGTCGGCTTTCGCGGAGGCCTTGAGACCGTCAAAGATCTTATACCAGTTCTCCCAAAGCTCGGTATAGAAGAAGACGCTGGAGTTGGCCGCCGTCTGCGCGCAGTCGGTGTCGGCCGCGATTTGGGTAGCGTTCAAACCGGTGGTGGGCACAAAGCCCTCGTTGATACCGTTGACCATATGGCCGTGGTTGGCGTTGTTACAGGGGGCGTTGGCCAAACCGTCGATCTTCCAGTAGTTTACATTGAAGTTGCGCTGATAGTCACACATGTGTTCAAGAAGATTCGCCTGATACTTCGGAGCTGCAACGCAGATGTTGCCGCCGGACGCGTAATAGCCGGTTCCGGCCAATTCCATGAAGCGCGCGAAGTCACCCGGCGTGCCATAGCCGCCGCGGGGGCTGATCCAGAGACCAAAGTGGCCGCCGGCTCTCGTCATCATGTCGGAGATGTTCTTTAAGACGTTGTTGGCAAACGAGGGTTTGAAGCCCCAGAAGGAACCGGTGTAATCGTTGTAACCGTCGTCACAGACGTAAGAGTCTATGGGCGGCAGACCGGCTTGGGTGAGGCCCTGTTCGATCCTCATGAAGGAGTTGGTGATGGAGTACGGGGAGAGGTTCATGCCGCTGTCATACCATGTGTTGTATTGGCTGCGGAACGGGGTCTCGGTGGCGATGCTCTCAATGTACGTATAGAAGTCATCCTGAACCACCGGGTACTGGCTCGTGCGGGCAGTGCCGACGAGTTCCGGCCAGGAGACAAATTTGCCATTGTCGGCTTTTTCAAGTTTATCAAAGGTTTTACCGTTGTAATACCGGAACAGCAAAGAGCGGGCCGCGTCGCCGCCCTTGTCGGGGTTCGGGGTAATCTTGCTGTCGGCCGCGACAAACTCAACGCCCATGAAGAAGCTGTTGATGTAGACGGGCTGGCCGAGACCGGTCATATAGTTGCTCAGGTACTGACGCCAGACGGCGGTCGGACGGCAGAAGAGGCGGCTCATATCAACGGTACTGAGGTCATAGGCGTCGGTGTCAATGTAAATGAGCTTTACTTTCGCGGCGTCTTCCTCCGGCACGTCAATTTCGAGGAAGGTGCGCATGAAGTTGTCCCCGTCGCCCATCACGGCGTTGTAGGAGATGGTAAAGGCGACATCCAGCGCGGTGAAGGGCGCGAAGTTGAAGGTCACCATGGATTTCCCGTCCAGGGTCTTCACCACGGGCTCGCCGACGAGGGTCAAGTCGCTGGCTTTGATCTTCGCGTCAACGGCCGTATCCGGGTTTGCAGTGGTCGTGGCTTTTCTCAGGCCAATCACAAACTCTTCGGATTTCGGGCCGGGCACAAACGTGCCAAAGTCATCTTCGCATATGAAGTTGACGATGGATGTCGTGATCACTTTCGGCAACGCGAAGGTTCTCTGCAAGTAAGCGTTTTGAATGCTGAGGCTGTCCTCTTCCAGCGAAACCACAACACCGGAGGCATTCGCACTGGCGGCCACAAAGCCCGCGGGCAAAGCGCCGATCAACATAACGACAACGAGGAGTAGACTCATCAGTTTCAGCGATTTTTTCATGAATTTGCACTCTCCAATCCTTTCTTGGGTTCTCAGGGATGCGGCCCCCACGGGGCTTGTCTGGTTTATTTGATCATGCTATGTACAGGCCGAGACGCGGCGGTACAATTCACTCCTTTCGTAAAATTTCTCCATGGGCACGTAGGAAACAACGTGAAACAGAAGACGGCCATAGAACAAGCTTGAACCCTTCTCACTATCGGCGGAGGTAGGATCACCCCCCATCAAGCTTTCATGCTATCGCACGTGAAACCGTTTCCAACACCGCTGAAACCCTACCCGGCTGAGCATCTCTTCCTTGATACATGGCAGACAAAATACGCCTAGTGTATTACTCAACTATAGAACACTCCCATCATACACCCATTGTACGAATTGTCAAGAATTCTTTTTTTATTTGCATGGTGAGAGGCATATTTGCAATTTTATTATAGTTTTTATGAGACAAAATAATTTTGCTGCTCAAAACTGTGGATAAAAATAAAATAATTATTCCTTGCAACCCAAC
>CAYWWF010000178.1:0-4575 GCA_964461745.1 uncultured Oscillospiraceae bacterium
GCAGTTTGTTGGCCTGTTCGGCTGTCTTACCAACCACATCGGGGACGGTCACGGTGGATTCGGGCGCGGCGTTGCCCGTGTAGAGAATCATTTTGGCCGTACCCGGCACACGTGCGCCCGCTGAGGGCACCTGTCGCGTAATCGTATCGTCGTCGCCGATGATTTCAAAGCTGATGTTCTTTTCATCGAGCATTTTTTTCGCGTCGGACAACTTGCCAACCACGTTCGGTATCGTGATTTCTTGGGCCATCGCGTCGCCTTCCTCGTACTGCGGTTCCACGTTTAAGTAGGGGAGGACGTCCGCCATAATTCTACCCACAACCGGAGCGGCCATACCGCCACCGGAACGCAGGTTGGGTGGACCCTTCATCGGTTCGTCGAGCATGACGAAGATGGCAATTTGCGGATCGTCCGCGGGCGCGAAGCCGACAAAGGAGACAATGTACTTGCCGATCATATATTCATGGGTTGCGGGGTCACGCTTCTGAGAGGTACCGGTCTTGCCCGCGATGCGATAGCCCTTGACGTAGGCGTTTTTGCCGGTGCCGAGCGAGACCACCTGTTCGAGCAGGTTGCAAACGTGCTTCGAGGTTTCCGAGGAGATAACTTGTCGTACGACTTCGGGCTTGATGGTTTGCACATTGCCTTCGGCGTCGATGGTCTCTTTGACGATGTGCGGTTTCATTAAGTAGCCGCCGTTGGCCACGGCGGACACCGCCGTAACAAGCTGTATCGGTGTTATGTTGAAGGTCTGCCCGAAGGAGTAGGCGGCCAGTGCCACGTCGTTGAACGCCTTGGCGCTGTGCATAACACTGCCGGACTCGCCGGGCAGGGAGATGCCGGTTTTCTCCATAAAACCGAAAGCTTTCACGTAATCATAAAAGGTGCTGCTGCCCACGCGCTGACCTACGGTGACAAAGACAGGGTTGCAGGAGTTTTGAACGCCTTGGGCGAAGGTCTCCGCGCCGTGGCCGCTGACCTTGTGGCAGCGGATGGGTTTTCCCCAACCGGCGATGCGGATCGAGCCGCTGCAGGAGAATTGGTCGTCGTCTTTGACAACGCCCTGCTCGATGGCGATGGCGGTTGTGATGATTTTAAACGTGGAACCGGGCTCGTAGGTGTCGCTGACCATCTTGTTGCGCCACTGGTTGAATTGATATTGCAACTGCAAATTTTGTTTCTCTTCCCCGGAGAGCTGGTCGATCTCGTTTTGTTGCTCGGTGTTGAGCAGCACGCGCGGATTGTTGAGGTCGTAGCCGCTCATCGTGCTCATGGCCAAGATCTCGCCAGTTTTAACATCCATGACGATGCCGGCCGCGCGGTTGGCGACCTCCTGCTCAATGACCGCGGTTTCCAGGTGCTTTTCTAAAAAATGCTGAATGGTTTCGTCGATGGTGAGGACGAAGTCGAGCCCATTCTGGGCGTCGTAGTACTTTTCGTATTGGAAGGGCATGACGACGCCTTCGGCGTTGCGCGCGGCGATGACGCGTCCGGGCAGGCCCTTGAGTTGGCTGTCAAAGATGGCCTCTACGCCCTCCAAGCCTTGGTTGTCGTCGCCGACGAAGCCGATGACGTTGGCCGCGAGGGTGGCGTAGGGATAATAGCGCTTGTAGTCCGGTTCGACGTGGATGATGTTTTCGAGTTTCTTCTCACTGGCGTAGGCGCGTACTTGGTCGGATAGGTTTTTCTCTATCTTCTTCTTGATGGTTTGATAGTAGTTTTTCTTCTTGGTTTTCTCGAGAACATCTTCCTCGTCCACTTCTAAGATTTGCGAAAGGCCGCTTACGACCAGACGCCGCTGTTCCTCGGTTTTGATGTCGACGGGGGAGATGAAGATGGTGTCCACGCTGGCGCTCATCGCCAGGGTTTTCATGTTCCGGTCATAGATTGTTCCGCGCAGCGGAGAAATGACGGTGTCACGCGTTTGTTGCTGAACGGCTTTGGACTCATAGAAATCGTGCTTGACGATCTGAATGTTGTACAGCGAACCCACAAGCGGAATAAAGACAACAAAACCGCAGAGAACCATCAGGAATATGGTACGTTTGAGTACCGTCCGATTGGCCCGCTGCGAAGCGCCCAGTTCCCGTTTCATCTTCGACGCACCTCATTTCTTCAGACGTCCATACGACGCAGTCGAACCGGATTCGGGTGACACCGCGTCATGGACGCGCGTGGACGATTGCGCGCGCCGCCCGAAAATACCGGAAGAGGGAAGGGGTTTGTATGCCCCTCCCCCCGCTCTCTATCATGTATAGCTTGCTTCAGGAAAAGTATTCGTCCATCAACCGAAAATTGTCTCAAAAAAACCTTTGTCCCGGGGGCGCAGGACGACCGCGTGGTCTTCACCCGAGAGGTTGATGTAAATGATTTGGTCGGCGCTGGGTTTCACCATGCCGAGCTTTTGCGTGGCAATCCGCTCGATCTCTTTGAGATCGATTTTTTGATCCCGTTCGGCCAACAGCCGGGTTTGTTCCTTTTGGAGCGTGTTGATCTCCGATTTGAGCTTAGCACCCGCTGATCCGATTTCGGCCAATTGCATTTGAGAATAGACGATGAAAAACATCAAAAACATCGCCGTCATAAAGCCCAATACGGCCCAAAGGGAAACCCGTGGGCGCGCGATGGCTTGAGCACGGGCGCGCTGCTTGACCTGACGGAGTCGGGCGGCGGATTGGGCCTCCCGTTCAACGGCTTCCCGGACGCGTAAACGATTGTCAAAGCGCGAAAGATCATAGGCGACATTGCCTTGTGTAGCGGATTGCAGAGCAGCCTGCAAGGCGCTCACCCCTTCCTATCGTTCCCTGTGTGCAAACGACGAGCAAAGCTTGGTCTAGTTCATCGTTTGCCGACAATGGTTTGCCCAATGTCAATCTTTGTTAGACTGCTTCGGCTTTCTTTTTCGTATTCTTGCAAAATTCTATTACTATTTCCGCGCCGAAGGCGAAGAAAAGAAATAAAAAACTTGATTATATCCGTTCGACAACACGGAGCTTGGCGCTGTGAGCCCTACGGTTTTCGGCCAGTTCGGCGGGGGAGGGGAGGATGGGCTTCCGAGTCACCTTGCAAACGAGTGGGCGCTTCCCACAAGTACAGACCGGGAAATCAGGCGGACAATCACAACCGCGGGCGGCCTCTTGGAAGATGTTTTTGACTAACCTGTCCTCCAGGGAGTGAAACGTGATAACCGCGAGGCGTCCTTCGGGCTTCAGATTGTCTATGGCCGACCGGAGTCCCGCGCCGATGGCGGCGAGTTCGTCGTTGACGGCCATGCGTATGGCCTGAAACGTACGCTTGGCGGGATGGCCCGGGGTGCGCCGCGCCGCGGGTGGTAGCGCGCTGACGACGATGTCTGCGAGGGCCTGCGTACTTTCAATCGGAGCGGAGGCACGGGCGCGGTCGATCGCGCGCGCGATCTCAAAGGCGTAGCGCTCTTCTCCGAAGGTGAAAAAAATGTGCCGCAACTGAGAGACACTCCAATGGTTTACAATCTCCCGTGCGGTAAGTGCTTGCGTTTGATCCATACGCATGTCCAGCGGCGCGTCAGAGCGGTATGTGAAACCACGCTCCGGGCGGTCGAATTGGGGGGAGGAAACACCAAGGTCGAAGAGCATCGCGTCAAACGGGCCGTAAGCTTGTCCGCCTTGTGCGGAGTCAATCGTCGCAAATCCCGCGGCACGCAGTTTCTCTGTCAGGTCCGAAAAGTTACCGTGCACGAAAACCCTGTTTACGTCTGCAGGGGCTTCCTCGTCCAAGCGCGTGCGCGCATACGTCAGCGCGTCTTGGTCGCGGTCCATACAGACAAGGGAGCCGCTTCCCAGGGTTTTCGCAATCAAGGAAGAGTGCCCGCCCCAGCCCACGGTGGCGTCAAGTACCATAGCCCCTTCACGCAAGCGCAGGCTATCCAGACATTCTTGCAACAAAACCGGTGTATGCATAGGCATCAAAATCCCAGTTCGTCCATGGCCGCGGCCATTTGTTCGGACGTAATTTCGGTCTCTTCAAACCGTTGCCAACTCTCGGCGCTCCAGATTTCAGCGCGATTGCCCGCGCCGAGCACGACAGCGTCTTTACAAAGACCGGCATAGTCCCGCAGGGTCTGCGGGATCAGCGCGCGGCCTTGGGCGTCGAGCTCTACCCGCACGGCGGACGGAAACAACATGAGTTGCAGTTTCCGTGCCCGGCTGATCGGCATCTCAGAGAGCCGCTTTTCTATGGCCTTCCAATCTTCCAGCCCATAAACGAACAGGCTGCCGTCCAACCCCTTGCAGATGTAGAGAATGTCCCCAAGGGTTTCTCTGAGTTTGGCGGGGATGAACAGGCGGCCTTTGCTGTCGAGCGCATATGCGTAAGTGCCATTCATTTCCCCACCACCAATCCGATTGAAAAGATAATTGAAGAAATGTCCCCACAATTCCCCACCGACAGTATATCGCATATGTTCGGAAAAGACAAGAGTTAAATCAAGAAATTCTCAATTTTTATCCATTGAATCCGTAGAATTTTTGAATGGTGAGGTCGAAAAATGAAACAAAAACATATGTTCGAAATATGATGGATAAAAGAGGAGCACTA
>CAYWWF010000179.1:0-4508 GCA_964461745.1 uncultured Oscillospiraceae bacterium
TCACGGTCAAGTCCGACGACATTGTCGGCCGCGTGAAGACCTACGAGGCCATCGTCAAGGGCCACAACGTGCCCACACCGGGCGTGCCCGAGTCTTTCAAGGTTCTTATCAAGGAGCTCCAGTCCCTTTGCTTGGACGTGCGCGTACTTGACAAGAACAACGAGGAAATCGAACTCAAGGAAGAGGAAGACGAGGACAACTTTGCGCACATCCCGAGAGACGACAAGGCCTATCTCGTGGAGAGCGAGCTTGAGGGACACGGCTTCGGCGTCGAAAACGGTGACGAAGAGGAAGAGAGCGCGGAGGAAGATGTGTCCGGTGAGGACGACATCGACGACTATCTCGACGTCTGTGAAAAGGAACCCGAAGAGGAAAACACCGACGACCTGTTTGATCTTGAGTAGGGAAAGGACAGTTGCACTATGGCGTATGCTACGTTTGAGTCCATTAAGATCGGCCTGGCCTCCCCGGAAATGGTGCGTGAGTGGTCTTACGGCGAAGTCAAGAAGCCGGAGACCATCAACTATCGCACGTTGAAGCCCGAGCGCGATGGTTTGTTTTGCGAGCGTATCTTTGGCCCGCAAAAGGACTGGGAGTGCTACTGCGGCAAATATAAAAAGAACCGGTATAAAGGCAAAATATGCGACCGCTGCGGTGTCGAAGTCACGCGTGCGCGTGTGCGCCGCGAGCGCATGGGGCACATTGAACTGGCGGCTCCAGTTTCGCACATTTGGTATTTTAAAGGCATTCCGTCCCGCATGGGTTTGATTCTCGATATGTCGCCGCGTCTGCTGGAAAAAGTGCTGTATTTTGCAGCCTATATCGTTGTGGATCCCGGTGACACACCCCTACAAAAAAAGCAGATTCTGACCGAAAAAGAATACCGCGACATGCTCGAGAAGTATGAGGACGATTTCCGCGCGGGCATGGGCGCCGAAGCCATCTATGAGCTGCTCTCCGAGATGAACGTCGAGGAACTCGCGCGGGAACTCCGCGCGGAACTCCAGGAGGCCAGCGGCCAGAAGAAAATGCGCATCATCAAGCGCTTGGAGGTCGTGGAATCTTTCCGCATCTCGGGCAACCGGCCCGAGTGGATGATTTTGAAGGTCGTCCCCGTGATCCCGCCTGAAATCCGCCCGATGGTGCAGCTCGACGGCGGTCGTTTCGCAACCTCGGACCTAAACGACCTCTACCGCCGTGTGATCAACCGCAACAACCGTTTAAAACGTTTGATGCAGCTCGGCGCGCCGGACATCATCGTGCGCAACGAAAAGCGTATGCTGCAAGAAGCCGTGGACGCCTTGGTCGACAACGGTCGCCGTGGCCGTCCGGTCACCGGGCCGAACAACCGCGCCCTCAAGAGCCTGTCCGACATGCTCAAGGGTAAGCAGGGCCGCTTCCGTCAGAATCTGCTGGGGAAACGCGTCGACTATTCGGGCCGTTCGGTTATCGTCGTCGGCCCCGAACTCAAGATTTACCAGTGCGGTCTGCCCAAAGAGATGGCGCTGGAACTCTTCAAACCCTTTGTGATGAAGAAGCTCGTCGAGGATGGCCAGGCCAACAACATCAAGAGCGCCAAAAAGATGGTCGAGCGCGCGCGCACCGAAGTCTGGGACGCCTTGGAAAACATCATTTCCGAGCACCCGGTCTTGCTCAACCGCGCCCCGACGCTGCACCGCTTAGGCATTCAGGCGTTTGAGCCCGTGCTCGTTGAGGGCCGCGCGCTGAAGCTGCATCCGCTGGTCTGTACCGCGTACAACGCCGACTTCGACGGCGACCAGATGGCCGTGCACGTGCCGCTGTCCGCTGAGGCGCAGGCCGAGGCTCGCTTCCTGATGCTCTCCGCCAACAACCTGCTGCACCCGAAGGATGGCCGCCCGGTCACCGTACCGACGCAGGACATGGTTCTCGGCGCATACTACCTCACGCTGGAGCGCGAAGAAGCGGGCAAGGGCAAAGTCTTTGCAAACTTCAACGAAGTCCTCATGGCCTATGACGCGGGCGCCGTGGGCATCCACGCCCCGATCCGCGTGCGCGTGACGCGCCATGTGAACGGGCGGGACGTCACCCGCATCATCGACGCCACCGTCGGCCGCATCCTGTTCAATGAGCCCATCCCGCAGGATCTGGGCTTTGTCGACCGCTCTGACCCTGAGCACGAGTGCGATTTAGAAATCGGCTTCTTAACCACCAAAAAAGAGCTCGGGCGCATCATCGACCGCTGCATTAAGATTCACGGCTTCGCGCGCTCGGCGGAGCTGCTCGATAACATCAAGTCTCTCGGCTTTAAGTATTCCACGCAGGGCGCGATAACGATTTCGATTTCCGACATGGTCGTGCCTGCGGAAAAGCCCGCGCTCATCGCCAGCGCCGAGCAGAAGGTCGCGGCGATTGACCGGCAGTTTAAGCGCGGTTTCATCACCAACGACGAGCGCTATCGTCTGGTCATCGAAGAGTGGGATGAGACGACCAAAAAGGTTACGACGGCCATGCAGGATAACCTCGATCGCTTTAACCCGATCTATATGATGGCCCACTCCGGCGCGCGCGGTAGCATGAACCAGATCCGTCAGTTGGCCGGTATGCGCGGCCTGATGGCCAACACCGCCGGTAAGACGATTGAAATTCCGATTAAGGCCAATTTCCGTGAAGGCCTCACCGTTTTGGAGTACTTCATCTCCTCGCGCGGCGCGCGTAAGGGCTTGGCCGACACAGCGCTGCGTACCGCCGACTCCGGTTACCTCACGCGCCGTCTCGTCGACGTTTCTCAGGATGTCATCATCCGGGAAATCGATTGCGGTACGAACGACGGCATCGAAGTCTTTGAAATTGTCCTGGAAGGCTCCGTCATTGAACCGCTGACCGACCGCTTGATGGGCCGCTTTGTCGCGGAAGACATTGTCGATCCGCAGGGCCAAGTGCTTTATCCGGCCGGAACGCTGCTCGGTGAAGAGGAGGCCATCCTGGTTCAGAAAGCCGGTGTCTTGCGCGTGCGTGTGCGGAGTTTGCTCACCTGTTGCTCCCGCCACGGCGTCTGCGCCAAGTGCTACGGCGCCAACCTCGCTACAGGCGAACAAGTCAACGTCGGCGAAAGCGTCGGCATCATCGCCGCGCAGTCCATCGGCGAGCCGGGCACACAGCTTACAATGCGTACCTTCCACACCGGCGGCGTCGCCGGTGACGACATCACCCAGGGTCTGCCGCGCGTTGAGGAACTTTTTGAGGCGCGTAAGCCCAAACGTGTGGCCGTGCTCAGCGAAATTGCCGGTGTCGTGTCCATCGAGGAGACCCGCAAGGGTGCGATCAATCTCGTCACGATCCGCAACGACCAGTCCGGTGAGGTTGTCAGCTATCAAATCCCGAGTTCGTCGCTGCTCAAAGTGCGCCCGGGCGACCAGATCCAGAGGGGCATGGAGCTCACCGAGGGCGCACTGAATCCGCACGATGTTTTGACGGTGCTGGGCGTTTCGGCGCTGCACAACTATTTGATCCAGGAAGTCCAACACGTTTACCGCCAGCAGGGCGTTGATATCAACGACAAGCACATCGAAGTCATTGTGCGCCAGATGATGCGCAAGGTGCGCGTCGAAGACGGCGGCGACACCGATCTGCTTGTGGGCGCGATGGTGGACATCGCGGAAATCATCGACAAAAACCAGGAGATCCAAAAACGCATCGACGCCGGGGAAGCCGATCTGCGCCCGGCCACCTATGTGCAGCTCCTGCTGGGTATCACAAAGGCCTCACTCGCCACCGACTCCTTCCTCTCGGCTGCGTCCTTCCAGGAGACCACACGCGTGCTCACCGAGGCGGCCATCAAGGGCAAGGTGGACAATCTGCTGGGGCTCAAAGAAAACGTCATCATCGGCAAGCTCGTCCCGGCCGGTTCGGGCATGGAGCTCTACCAGGATTACGTGGAACAGCGCGCGGCGTCCCCCGATATGTACTACGAGGAAGCGGAAGCGATGTAGGCACTCGAAATCATTTGAAAAATTGAGATTTTTAATGAATGGGTCAGAGGAAATTTTTCCGGGAAGTGAATTCCCGGAAAAACAATGGATCACACGGGGGAATAGTAGGTTGCCAGCGGCCCGGATTCGGTCTTGACGAACGCCCAGAAACATGGTATCATTCATCTTTGTGGACTCATTTTCCATCTGGGGGGTGTCCGTATGGGCTCTGAAGGTCAGGAGAAGGACCGCGTGGTCGGCCTCAAACAAACACGTAAGGCGGTGCAATCCGGCGCGGCTGTGAAGGTCTATGTCGCCGAAGACGCCGAAAAGCATGTGGTGGAGCCGCTTGTCGCTCTCTGCCGGGAAAAAGGCGTTGAGATACTTTGGATGGAATCTATGGAGCGCCTGGCCGCCCTTTGCGGCGTGAATGTTCCGACAGCGGCGGCAGCAGACATTGCTTAGAAGCCGCAAGCGGTTTCTAAGTAATTCGACCAAAGCAGGCTTTGGTCGATACAGCGCGGAGAACCCGACCTGTGGGCCGAAAACCCCGATTCC
>CAYWWF010000180.1:0-4477 GCA_964461745.1 uncultured Oscillospiraceae bacterium
CCAAAAAGAATCCTCGTTTTCTTGTCTTGAAACTGGAGGTTCTTTGACAGTCTGTAAAAGTGTCCCCCGCTGAAAGCGGGGGACACTTTTATGGACACGAAGGTATCGTACGTTATAAAAACTACAAAGAAAACAAACAATAAAAAGCAGTTTAGATTATAGCAAATTTATATTTGCTATAATGGCCATGTGGCGCGGTTGTCGCTCAGGCGACGAGCGCCACGGCCATGAAATATCTTATAGCATTTGTAAAAATGCTATAAACCGGGCGAACGCAGTTCGCCCCTACGCGAAAAACGAAATGTTTAAATTGATACCAATATCAATATAGAAGAGGTATCCCTATGTTCCCCGAACGTGTCTACTTTGAACCGGCGATAGACCGCTATCCTTTAGGTCAACGGCTCCGGGCGCAGTACGCGCAGGCGCCCTGGATTCCGATTGAGAGCCACAACAACATCCCCGAGCTGCGCGCGCGCCCGAACCAGGACTTTGTGGCCATGAAGCAATATTTGATCGTGGGTGTGCGCAAGACGCACAACTATGTGCCAAATGCCAAAATTTCCGACTACCTCGTACCGTTTAGCTCGTCGGGCTGCATCGCGAAATGTCTCTATTGCTATCTCGTCTGCAATTACAACAAGTGCTCTTACCTGCGCGTGTTCGTAAATTATGAGCAGATGCTGGCGCGGCTCCTCAAAAAATCCCACGCGCTCGAAAAAGAGTGCGTCTTTGAAATCGGCAGCAACAGCGACCTGATTTTAGAGGACAGCGTTACACATACGCTCCCCGGCACCATTGAAACCTTTGCCCGAGAGGGACGGGGCTCTCTCACCTTTCCCACGAAGTTTTCCATGGTCGAGCGGCTTTTGCCGTTGCGCCATGAGGGCAAGGTCATCTTCCGGATGAGCGTGAACCCGGCAGAGTTGATTCAAACCGTAGAACTTGGCACTTCGCCGCTGCAAAATCGCATCCACGCCGTAAACGCGATGGCGGAGGCGGGCTATCCGATTGGACTGCTGCTTGCGCCCGTGATTATGGTGGAAAATTGGCGCGCGCTGTATACGGAGCTGCTCGACATCCTGGAGACCGAACTGAGCCCGAAAGTCAAGGAGCAGATGTTCATTGAGATCATCTTTATGACCTACAGCTATGTGCAAAACGCGATCAACAACCAAGCCTTCCCGGACGCGTTAGCGCTTTACAACCGGGAGCTGATGACCGGGCGCGGTCGCGGAAAGTACTGCTACAAAGAGAGTTATCGCGTGGAGGCCGAGGCGTTTTTCCGCGCGGAGATTGACCGGCGGTTTCACGCGGGGAAGATTGTGTATGTGGTGTAGGGGGGTGAGTTGCCTCTGCGGGTTTTGGATGATATAATCGTGAGGGCAATGCCGCCCTATCCGACGCACGTCCGATGGTGCGCGATTGCCACAACCCCCCGGAGGTGATGCTTTGTTGCGCTCCGCGATCACGCCCACCCGCGACGGCAGCGTTGAACTGCTGCGCGTGCTGTGTTCCTTCGGCGTCGTGCTCATCCATTGCGCGGCGTGCCTGACAGACACCACCACGCTGACGGCCTCGGCCTTTTGGGGCCCGCTCCTGTTCAACGGGCTGGCGCGTTTCAGTGTCCCGGTTTTTTTCATCATCAGCGGACGGTTTATGCTCGCAAAGGACTACACGATTCGTGATGTGTTGCGGCGCTCCGGACTGCTGCTTGTTTTGCTTGTGTTTTGGGGCGGCGTCTATTTCACAAAGGAGCTGCTCAGCGGGGAACTTTGCTATACAGGTCTGCGTTCCGCACTCCAGTACATCCTGACCGGGCCGATTCACCTCTGGTTTCTCTGGGCGCTGCTGGCGTTGTATCTGCTCACGCCGGTGCTCTCCGTCTTTGCGCGAAAGGCCTCGAAGGCACAGTTTCAATACGCGCTGACGCTCCTGTTTCTGCTGGGCCCTTTGCTGCTGATCCTCTCGCGCTCGTCTCAGTTTCCTCTGATTGCCGCCATCTTGGAAGATATGAAAACCGACTTTTTGTTGGGCTTTTCAGGCTGTTTTCTGCTTGGCGGGTACTTGGCGCGCTTTTCCCTGGGAAAAGCTGCCCGGCGCCTTATCTACACACTCGGTGTGGTCGGCGCGGTGGTCACTGTTTTGGGCACCTTCCTCCTGTCCCTGCGCGCGGGGGCGCCGAACAACCTCCTGATGAGCTTCTTTGCGCCGAATGTACTGCTGAGCAGCCTTGCGGTGTATGTCTTCGTCACGGAGCGGGGCACGGAAAACGCCGCCTCTCCCCGCTTCCAACGTGGCGTGGACTTTTTGGCGCGGCACACCTTGGGCATCTACTGCACGCACATTCTCATTCTGTGGGCACTACTTGAGATGTTTCCCGTGTTTTACTCCGGCAACCGCGTTTTGCAGCTCTGGATTCTGACCGCACTTACGTATGTCACAAGCTTTGGACTCACCTTCCTGCTCCGAAAAATCCCCGGCGTCCGGCGATACTTGGTGTAATGGTGAAGGAGTGAGGCGAGATGAGACGATGTCCGAACTGCGGCGATCTCTTTGCCGACGACCGCTCGATTTGCCTATCCTGCGGCGGACTTTTGTCGCTTCGGCTGACGAAGGAGGAAGAGGCCGCGCTCCATGACCGAATCGAGGACTACAAAACGCTGAAGGACTTCCCTACCACGCGGTTCGAGAAATGTCTTGGTGTTCTCGCGGTCATAGGCTTCATTGGTGATGTTGTTTTGCTCTCTTTCTTTCGAACAAGCGGAGATTATCGTTTTGGATCTGTCGTGTTTCTGGTTTGTTACTTTGTATCTTACGCTTTTTTTGGGTCTGTCCGAAGTCATGTCTTTTCCGAAAGCTACATAGATAAACAATCAGAAAAGAAGCCTTGGTTCTTCCCCGAAATGCCATTTCTCACGTTGCGCAAGCTTAAAATTCGACTGTACTTTACCTTAGGTATACTTTTCATGCTGATCGCCCTTGGCCTTACGCTGCTGACCCGCTAATCCCCCCTACCCACCACAAAAGAGAGGATCCCTCTAAGGAAATCCCATTACTCCTTATGATTTTCGCCTGCCTACTCTCGCTATCCTGCCTTGTCGTCCTTTTTGTTTTCAACCGGCGGAAACCCGACGATACGCAAGACAACTTACGGCGTGACGTCTTGGAGGAACTGCGCGCGAGCCGCCAGGAGCTTTCCGCCCTACTGACCCAAACCCTCCGGAGCCTCGGCGACCTTCTCTCCGACGGCCAGACGCGCGCGGCCCAGGCGCAGGATCAGCGACTGAGTGAACTGGGCAACAACCTCAAAACGATGACCACCCAGCTGGACACCCGCCTTGGCCAATCTCTGTCCCAGATGGACGCGCGTCTGCTCGGCGGGCAGCAGCAGATGGAGCAAAAGCTTGAACAAATGCGTCAGACACAGGAACAGCGTCTCCAGCGTCTTCAGCAGGAAAACAGCGAAAAACTCGAGCAGATGCGCCAAACCGTCGATGAAAAGCTGCAAAAAACGCTCGAAGAGCGCTTAGGGCAGTCTTTCCAGCTGGTCAGCACCCGACTGGAGGAAGTCTATAAGGGCCTCGGCGAGATGCAAACGCTGGCCGTCGGCGTCGGAGACCTAAAGCGTGTGCTCTCGAATGTCAAGACACGCGGTACACTCGGGGAAGTCCAGCTCGGCGCGATTTTGGAGCAGATATTGTCCCCGGAGCAGTACGCCGCCGATGTGGCCGTCGTTCCGGGCGCGCGCGAGCGCGTCGAATACGCCGTGAAGCTCCCCGGCGACGGTGAGACGCCGGTCTATTTGCCAATCGACGCAAAATTTCCTGCTGACAAATTTGACCGGCTGGTTAAGGCCTATGAGTCTGACGCCGCCGAAGAAATTCGGAAAGCTGGAGAGATGCTGGAGAGCACGCTCAAAGCCATGGCCCGTGGCATCCGCGAGAAATACATAGCCCCACCGCACACAACGGGTTTTGGCGTCCTTTTCTTACCCGTCGAGGGCCTCTACGCCGAAGCCGTGCGCCGCGGCCTCAGCGAAACGCTCTACCGCGACTGCCGCGTGCTCTTGGCCGGGCCGACGACGCTGGCCGCGCAGCTCAGCAGCTTACAAATGGGCTTTCGCACACTCGCGATCCAAAAGCGCTCCCACGATGTCTGGCGTGTGCTCGGCGCGGTCAAGACCGAGTTTTCCAAGTTCCAGGACTTGCTCATCAAAACCCAGCGCAACATCAAACTCGCCGGAGAGGGTTTGGATCAGCTCGTCGGCGTGCGCACACGGAAAATAGAAAGTACTCTGCGCCAGGTGGAGATGCTCGAAGAGGCGACGCCGGAGTCTTTTCCAACCCTTGGGGTAGAAGAGCTGCCCTCTGCCGAGGACGCGCGCGGATAGGGGGCTAAGCGCAGGCCCTCCTAAATCCCTTGCGAAATCCCACTACTTTTGCTATACTGGGCGTGACACAAAACATATCCTGCT
>CAYWWF010000181.1:0-3229 GCA_964461745.1 uncultured Oscillospiraceae bacterium
GTCTGGCAATTCCCGTGACCATCAGCGCGTCGGTTCTGAGTTTTACAAACCTCATAGACGCCAGTGTCGTCATGGGCCGTCTGCAAATGGCCGCGAACCTGAGCTTTGAGCAGGCCAAAACGCTCTACGGCTCGTTTACCTTTTCCAACACGCTCTTCAATGTCCCTCCCGCGTTTATTCTGACTATCTCCGTCAGCGTCATCCCTGCGCTCTCACGTATGCTCGCCAAAAATGACCGGGCGGCGGCCGACAATACGATCCGTTCCTCGTTGCGCATTACCGCGCTGCTCTCGATGCCAGCCGCCGCGGGACTCATAGCGCTCTCCTACCCCATTTTGTCTCTTCTTTACGGCCGTAGTCAGCCTGAGGCCGTGACGCTGGCCGCGCCGCTTTTGAGTATGCTCGGTTTTTCGGTCTTTTTTGTCTGTCTGGTCTCGCTGACAAACGCGATTTTGCAGTCTATGGGCCGCGTCGACATCCCGATTTTTACGATGCTCATCGGCGGCCTGGTCAAAATTGTGACGAACTATGTTTTGGTGGGACTCCCCAGCGTCAACATCGCCGGCGCGCCGATTGGCACTCTTTTGTGTTACGGCGTGATTGCCGCGCTGAACATGATTTCGATTGCTCGGCTTCGCTCGTCCTGCTCCTTCTTGCTGGTCTTTTGGAAGCCCGCCGTCGCCGCGGTGGCGATGGGTTTCTTTACCCATTATCTCTATCTCAACCTCACCGGCGCCGTTGGACTTTCGCAAACTTTGTCCCTGTTTGTCTCCATTGCCGCCGCCTGTGTGTTGTACTTCTCCCTTGTCCTTGTGCTGCGGGCCATCCCGAAAGAAGATATGCTGCTTTTGCCCCGCGGAGAAAAGCTCGCCCGCTTGCTTCGCTTATAATGGTCAAAACCCTTTGGTTTCAACCCTTTTCCGCCACTGTTCCCAACCAGTTTATCACTAAATTTTTCAAGTTTTTTCTTTTGATGGCAAAAAAATACTTGCAGTGAGGCGCAAATTATGGTAGCTTTTGAGCGAGAAGATTTTTACACTTGGGATCATCTCCTGGCCATTATGCGACACCTTCGGTCCCCTGAAGGTTGTCCTTGGGATCAAGAGCAGACCCATACAAGCATTCGACAAAACATGTTAGAGGAGGCGTATGAAGTATGTGAGGCCATTGACCTGCAAGATGCCTGCGCCCTTCGCGAGGAATTGGGCGACGTCTTACTCCAGGTTGTCTTTCATGCGCAAATGGAGCGTGAAGCCGGTGGTTTTTCCATAGAGGACGTCATCGACGGCCTTTGTAAAAAGCTGATCGAGCGTCATCCGCACGTTTTTGCTACTCAGAAAGACATGACGGCAGGCCAAGTTCTCACAGCCTGGGAGGAAATCAAACAGGCCTCCAAAGGCAACACCGCTCCCTCGGACGCGATGGATAGCGTTTCCCGTGCCTTGCCCGCCCTGATGCGCGCCGTCAAACTGCAAAAAAAAGCCGGCAAAGTCGGCTTTGACTTTCCACAGGTCGAGGACGTTTGGGACAAGCTCCAGGAGGAGTGCCAGGAGCTACATGACGCAGTGGAAACAAACGGCGATGTTGAGGCGGAACTTGGTGATCTCTTGTTCTCAGTTTGCAATCTTTCTCGATTTTATCACGTAGATCCTGAGCTTGCGCTGGAGCGGACATGCGCGCGGTTTATCGAGCGCTTCCGATATATTGAACAAGCAGCGCCGGCAAAAGGGCGAGAGCTTCAAACACTCTCACTGGCGGAAATGGACAAGCTCTGGGATGAAAAAAAGCGGTTGGACAGACAAAAAGTGAATAACTAGAAAACTTTCGCAAAATTTTCTTTACTTTGGAACCGTTTCGGAGTAGAATGGTGGTCGGACGGAGATAATCCGGTTGGAATACACCGTCGTTTCATGATTCTGTTGCGAATATGGCAAAAGGTACGAAACAACTAAGGAGGATGTATTCATGAACAAGGCTGATTTGGTTCATCTTGTGTCTGAAAAGGCGGGTTTGACAAAGAAGGATACAGAAAAGGCGATTACCGCTGTATTTGACGTAATCAGTGAAGCGCTTGTAGCTGACGAAAAGGTTCAGCTCGTGGGGTTTGGCGCTTTTGAAGTCAAGTCGCGTGCGCCACGCATGGGACGCAATCCCAAAACCAAGGAAAGCATTCAGATTCCTGCGTCCAAGTCTCCGGTTTTTAAAGCCGGCAAGTCTTTGAAAGACGCGGTAGCCAAATAGGAAACGCGGGAAAGCTCGGAAGCCTCTCTCGGTTCATACTTCTGTCGTATATAGGCTCCCGATCGTCAACGTTTGCGCTGTCGAATTGACTGCAAACTTTTTTCAAAACTTGACGAAGCATGAACCGAAACCTTATCCTTGTCCGGCGGCATTGGTTCCTGGATTTCGGACATGCTTTCCCACACCCCCCGGGGGTTATGAGTCTTGTTTGTCCAACACCCCAATTGGTATCTTTTTTCAATCCTTTGACTTGCATATTTCTTACTTTGCGCGTAAGATCATTGGTATCTTCCCAACGGCCTTAGAGATGTCTTCTCTAGGCCTTGTCTGAGAATTGGCTATGACCAAAGGTGAAGTTTCGTGTTGCAGGGCATGTTTGTTTGCCTGCGAATCCTTTTGGCAAAAAGGTATGCCGTGTTTGGTTGAAAAGCGCCTTTCGGTGTACTTGCAATGTTCAGACAAGGCCTAGGGTTGTTGGATTGCATTGAATGCCTTGCATACCGGCAGGAGGACAGATTGTGCGTCTGGACAAGTATTTAAAAGTCTCCCGTTTGATCAAGCGGCGTACGGTAGCCAATGACGCCTGTGACAACGAACGTGTGCTCGTCAACGGCCGAGTCGCTCGTGCGTCCTATACGGTAGCCGTTGGTGATCACATTGAGATACGCTTTGGCCAAAGAACTCTTAAGGTAGAGGTTTTGCGCGTTTCGGAAACCGCTTCACGCGAGGAAGCTGGTGCCATGTATCAGGAATTGCCCTAGTCCCGTTTGATGGCGAAATGGCTGTCCAAAAGCGGTTCTTTTTTTCACACACCCCCCATATACTTGTACCGTTCACCTTGTCCCAAGGCAGGTGAAACACGCAAGTTTCGGGAGGTTTGTTTCATGTATGACGATAAAAATAAGCGGCCTCAGTATCCGCACAATGTGATCCTAGAAGATCGTCTGCGTTTGTCGGTGACCGGTGTTGAAGATGTGGAGAGTTTTGA
>CAYWWF010000181.1:3329-4458 GCA_964461745.1 uncultured Oscillospiraceae bacterium
GATTTTTTGACACTTTTTGCGCGTCGTTTCCGTTTTCGTGGCATGATCGCGTTTTCCGATTTTTTGTTCTGTGTTGCTGTTTTATTGGCCGTATCTTGGTTTTCGATGGTGATCGCAGACGGCCAATTGCGTTTGTTTGTTCTCATCGGCATGGTCGGTGGATTCCTCGCGTTTATTTTTCTATTCCGCCGCGTGTTCGCGCGCGTTGTCAATGTCAGTTTGGATGGGCTCTTTTTTCTCATTCGCTGCATTTGCTGGCCCATTTCCTTCCTATTTACCTCCTTAAAAAATTTTTTAACTTTTTTAAAAAAAACCTTTTATTATGAGAGTAAATACAGTAGAATAATACGTGAAGATAAGGCCATGCTTTCCCGGCTGCGCCGTGTGCAACAGGGGAAGTCTAAGGAGATCCTCACATATGCGCAAGAAGAAGAAACGCGCCGGTCTGTTTCTAAAAATTCTCATCGCCGTTTTGGCCGTCTATTTTTGCGTCACGCTGGTCGTGTTGCAAATTCAACTCAACGACAGTCGGCAGACGATGGAATCATTGACGTCTCAACGGGACGAACAGTTGTTGAAAAACGAAACCCTCAGGGCGGTTTCCGAATCTGAACTCACCGACGAATATGTGGCTCAAATTGCGCGTGAAGAGTTGGGTTTGGTCATGCCCAATGAGCGTTTGATTGTTGACACCGGGTATTGATCTTTCACTTTTCTATGACTGATATCTATCAAAGGAGGACGCATCAAAACCTATGGAGCTTGAGATTGGGGCGATATTGGAGGGGAAAGTGACAGGCATTACGAAATTCGGTGCCTTTGTTTCCCTTCCCGGCGGGCGTTCTGGTATGGTGCACATTTCGGAGATCGCCCATACCTATGTCAATGACATTCGCGAGCATCTGACAGAGGGCCAAGATGTCTCTGTCAAGGTCATTGCCATAGACAAAGAGGGACGCACCAATCTCTCCATAAAAAAGGCCCTCCCTCCCCCGCCGCCTCCGCCGGGTTTCGAAAGAGCTCATTCCTTCCCGGCAGGACGCCGCCCCGTGGGTCGTCATGTGGATTTGTCCTTTGAGGACAAGCTGAAACAGTTTATGCAGGACTCACAGAGTAAAATGTCGGATGT
>CAYWWF010000182.1:0-4411 GCA_964461745.1 uncultured Oscillospiraceae bacterium
TGTCACTGCTCCACGAGCACCAAGAACGAGTACACAGGCTGGCCGCCGTAGACAAGTTGCACCTCAGCGTCGGGGCACGCGTCAATCCAAAGCTCTTGGGCTTCCTGGGCCTCAATTTCCTCAATCGTATCCCCGTAGAACAGCGTCACAAACGACGGGGCCCCAGCCTCCTTACAGAGCGCCCGCATGACGACCGCGCGGTCAGCGTTTGTGGCAATCATCCGGTTGTCCCAAAACGCCATATGGTCGCCGGGGGCGATTTTGTGACCGTCGTACTCGGAGTCCCGCGCGGCGTAAGTGATCTGTCCGCTGGACGAATGCTCCATGACTTTGAGCATCCGTTCGCGGTTTTCCTCCAGGGTGCCTTCGGGCTCAAAGTACATCAGCGCCGCGACACCGTGCGGCACCGATTTCGTGGGAATCACAACGACCTCTTTGTCCGTAAGGCCTACGGTTTGTTCGGCCGCCATGATGATATTTTTGTTGTTTGGCAACACAAAGACCGTCTCGGCCGGTGTCGCATCGATGGCGCAGAGGATGTCCTCCGTGCTCGGATTCATCGTCTGGCCGCCGTGGATGATCCGGTCGGCGCCCAGGTCGCGAAAGACCGCCGTGAGTCCATCGCCCGCGCAGACAACCACAACCCCAAAGCGCTTTTCGGGCGCGGCCTTGACATGCGGGATGATATCCGATGCCGCGTCAAAGCCGAGATCCTGCGTGGGTACGGAAGCCGCCGAGGCGAGCTTTTCGGTGTGCTGCAAACGCATGTTTTCAATCTTGATGTCACAGAGCGCGCCATGGTTGAGCGCCTCTTCGATCACGCGGCCCGGATGGTTCGTGTGGACATGGATTTTAATCAGTTCGTCGTCCTCGACAAAAACGAGGCTGTCGCCGATGCTCTCGAGAAGCGCGCGAAAGCGCAACGGATCGCGTTTGGTACGCTTGCGCATCACGATAAGCTCCGTGCAATATCCAAAACGGATGTCCTCCGTCTCATAGGCGCCAAAATCCGCGGCCTCTTTGACCACGGTGGGGGTAACCGTCTCCACGGTACGCGTGACCGCGCCGCCCTGCATCACCGCAAGCATCCCCTCGAACATCACGCAGAGGCCTTTGCCGCCCGCGTCGATGACACCGGCCTTTTGCAGCACGGGGTTTTGGTTCACGGTTTCCGCGAGCGCCTCCTGGGCCGCCTTCATCGTTACGGAAAAGACCGATGCGAAGTCCGCGTCGATTCCGGCAGCGACGAGCGCTTTCTCCGCGGCGACGCGCGAGACCGTGAGCATCGTCCCTTCGGCGGGCTTCATCACCGCGCGATAGGCCGTATCGACACCCGCCGTTAGACCGCGCGCCCAGTGCATCCCGTCAAAGACCGCGGCGTCTTTGAGACACTTGGCAAAACCGCGCATGAGCAGAGACAGAATCACACCGGAGTTGCCGCGCGCGCCTCGAAGCAACGCGGCGGCGGCCTTTTCCGCCACGGCACCGGCTTGCTCCGGGGGACTGACTTGCAGCGCCGCGGCGGCGGCGTTTAGAGTCTGTGACATGTTTGTGCCCGTGTCGCCGTCCGGCACGGGAAAGACATTGAGTTCATTGACATGTTGACGTGCCGCCTCCAAGGCCTCGGACGCCCCGATGAGCATCTGGGCAAAGAGTGGGCCGTCAATGGTTTTTTTCAACGTGTATACACCTCCCAGGATGGGTTTTCAGTTTGTTTGCATCGCGTCGACGAAAACATCCACGGCGGCCACAGGGACCCCTGTCAGCTTCTCGACAAAATAACGCACTTCCGCGATGATGGACTCTCCGATGACGGGGATGTTCACGCCGTGTTCCACGACAATGTGCAGCTCGACGCAGACCTCGCCGGCCTCGGTAAAGCTCACCTTGACCCCGCGCGAGAGACAGTCGCGCCGCAGAAGACAGACAAAGCCGTCGGACACCGAACGCGTCGCCATCCCTTTGACGCCAAAACAGTTGTTGGCCGCCCATCCGCTCACGGTGGTAAACACATCGGCGGCGATGTCAATGGTCCCCAGTTTGGTTTGGATTTTCATGTGTGGCCCTCCTTGGCGTACAAGAGAGGGATTCGCTTTATCGCATCCCTTTGCCCTGTACAAACATACGCATCCCGGCCCCATCCCGAGAACCGGGTAGCCGCTCAAAGCCTAACTTTTCGTAAAATTTTTCTTTGCGCACAGCGGCAAAGAGTGAAACCGTCACCCAGACCCCGCCGGGTACACGGCGCGCGATTTCCTCGAGCGCCTGACGCACAAGCCGGGTGCCCAGCCCGCGTTTTCGGTGCAGTGGTGAGACAAGTACATCCGCGAGCAAGAACAAAAACGCGCCGTCGCCGATCACACGTGCCATGCCGCAAAGTTTATCGGCAGCCGAGACGGCGCTAAGTGTCAAAAAGCTGTTGAAAATCGCGGTCTCCATCAATATGGGTTCGAGTGCGGACAAGCCGCAGAACGCGCGCAGGTCACGCATTTCCTCTGCTGTCAACACATCGGTGTGTATGACATAGTTTGGGTCATCGGGTACATCTGCTTGGTGTATGGGTTTTTGCCTCATAGCTTACATGTCCGCCCCCGGAGTACCGCCCATGCGACGCAACAGCGCCATAAGGCGATCAAAATCATCCGCGCCATAAAATTCTAACGTCAGTTTGCCCCGTTTTTCGGTACTTACAATGCTGACTTTTCGGCCAAAGGCGGAAGCCAGCTCGCGTTCATAGTCCGTGAAATACGGCAGTGGCGCGGGGCGGGCTTTCTTTTTGCCCATCAAACGGCGGCAGAGCGCCTCGGTCTGGCGTACACTGAGCGCCTGTTCAATGACCTGTCGGGCGGCTTTTTCCTGTGACTCCTCAGGCAAGGAGAGCAGCGCGCGCGCGTGCCCCGCCGACAGCGCGCCCCCGAGCAGCAAATCCTGCACGGCGGAGTTTAAGCTCAGCAAACGCAGGCTGTTGGCTACAGCGGGGCGTGACCGTCCGACACGTTCGGCGGCCTCTTCTTGGGTGAGGCCGAAGTCGTCCATTAAGGAACGGTACCCTTGCGCCTCTTCGAGCGGGTTTAAGTCTTCACGCTGAAGGTTTTCGATCAGCGCGAGTTCCATCGCGCGGCGGTCGTCGGCTTCAACGACAATGGCCGGGACTTCTGAAAGGCCCGCGAGCCGCGCGGCGCGCCAGCGGCGCTCTCCGGCGATGATTTGATAGTAACCGGAATCCAATCGGCGCACAAGCAGCGGCTGCAAAATGCCGTTTTGACGTATGCTGTCGGCGAGTTCCGAAAGGGCAACCTCGTCAAAAACGCGGCGTGGCTGTGTCGCGTTGGGTTCTACCTGCGCCAGGCGCAGAGACAGGCTGCCGGTTTCGCTGGTGTCACGCAGTGCCTCTTCGCCGAGCAGTGCGCCGAGACCGCGTCCCAAACCTGCGTTTTTCATGGTAGCCTCCTTTGTGGCGCTGCGCGCCAAGTGCTGAGTGCTGAGTGCTGAAAAATCTGTAGGGAGCGACGCCCTCGTCGCTCCGGCCCTGTAAAATGCACAGAATGTTGATGTAGGCGTTTTATGTACAAACCGTTATATGACGTCAGGGGTGTTACTTTCTGTTGCACGACAGAAAATAACCAAAGAACGTGGTCAAGGGGTGAGAGGAGGCCATTGCCCTCTCCCCCTAACAATTCCCTACTCCCCAGACGGCAAAGGGGCTTCGGCCCCTTTTGATACCCCGGGAGTTGGTAATGAGAGAAACGGCAGCTTTAAATTAATGGATAAAACGACTCAAGGAAGCGGAACGCATGAAATGCGTTCCCCAGACTGTCAAAAAAGCCTTTTCTCGGGCAAGTGTTCAAAAAGCATCGGGGGGAAAAGTGTGAAAAGGGGGCGCTGAGTCCCCTTTTTCACGTCTAAATCCCATCCGAAGATGACAGGCGCGCGCACGCGCCTTCCCAGGCTGTCAATTCTTTGACAGCCTGCGGAACGCATGAAATGCGTTCCCTACAACAGACGATTTTCCCCCGTTTCCAGCCCCTTCGGGGATCCTTAAGGGGTCGCAACCCCTTAAGCCGCATGGGAGAGGATTATCAAGGGGAGGGGATGCGGGACCCCTCCCCTTGATCACGTTCTTTGGTTACTTTCTTGCACGAGCAAGAAAGTAACGCCCTCGTCCCCGGCAGGGTAAGCCCCCGCAGGAAATCAAGACCAAGAACCACAGCAAGAAGCAAAGGGGCCTCCCTAATCCATCAGGGAAAAACAAGAATCAGCCTTCCTTCCCAGCGGGAACCAGCACCACCGCCGAACACCCCGGCAATGTCAAACACAGCTTGCCATCCCCTACGGGTATCCGTGTATCCGACAGCGCGTCCGTCCAGACTCTGGCGCGGCCCGGAACGTCCAAGGTCAGCGTCTGTGGTGT
>CAYWWF010000183.1:0-4370 GCA_964461745.1 uncultured Oscillospiraceae bacterium
CCGCAGGCCGGAGTCAAACTTGTCAAAGAATCCAGCGAAGCGATTCTTTGACAACCTGAGGGCTGAGACGAAATTAACCTTTCGTCTCAGCCCTTTTTGCTGTCTCAGGAGGATTATCCCTTGCTCTAAAATTGAATCCTACCCTTTCAGTCCATACCGCGCCAGAAATTTCACGACCCGCTCTACACTCTCCCCGGGCGGTACCCAGAGGTCGGGCGCAAACCCGACGCCCTCAAACTGTGACAAATCGGGTAAAATGTTTAGGTTTACGCCAAACTGTAATTTTTGTCGGCTTGTCGGCAGTGTGGTACTTCCGACGTTGCCGCACAACAGACAGCCAGCCGAAGGGGCACCGACGAACACCACGTTTTCCACCTGTCGCAGGAAACCGATGAAGTTTTCGCCCGAAGAGCCGTTGTCGGGATCTATGAGAACCATCACCAGACGCTTGTTTGAGATTTTGACGGGCGCGTCGTAGGTTACAGGCGCCCAAAGCGTGGGATAGATGCCGCCGCCGCTGTTGATCTCCCGCGCGGTTTCGGAGGTAAGCACCGTGGAGCAAAAATTGTATCTTGGGTACTGAAAGGTGTAGCTATAGACCCAACTCTGCGCGATGTTGGAGTTGCCGCCTTCATTGCCGCGCAGATCCAGAATCAAAGCGGGTTTGTTTCGGACGAGCGCGGCGGTAGCAAGAAACTCGCTCATCTCCTGCCCGCCCTCTTCGCGCTCATACAGCCGCCGGTTCTCCAAAATGGGCATACCATCCACCTCTGACAGCGTAACGGTATCCCGGTTTATGTCCCTCACATAGGAAATTGACGCCGCCGGGAGGACAAAGCGCTGGGTGGACGTCTCCCCGGTCTCGGTGTTTTCCAGCGTCAGCATCACGCCGACGGACGCGCGGCCCGGTGCGGCCATGGCGCTGAGCGCCCAGGCGAGCTCACCGTCGCGGTTGATGGTAGGCCGAATCAGTTGCCCCGGGTCTAAAGACCCGATGCTTAGAATGCGATAGACCTTGCCGTCCTGCGTGAGCGTAAAGTCCTCGCCTACCTTATCTATGCCGACATCTTCGTTGTAATACAGCACTTGCTGTGACCCGACGGACTGCCCGCCGATCCAGAAGTGGTTGTCCGTGATGACGCTGCGGAGGCAGGGCGCCAGCACCTCTTCTATATACACCTTCACGTCCACCGGGTCGGGCTTTTGGGACAACTTTTGGAGAATCAGCGTCTTGAGCGCGTCAAACACCGGCTCGCCGCCGAAGTATTGATAGGCGCCGTAGCCGTATTTAATAAGATCAAACAGGTAATCAATTTCCGTCTTGGCCTCTTCGTGCGTGAGGATTTCGGGCGCTTCAACACCGCTTTCCTCCCGCAATCGCCGCAGCTCCGCCGCGAGTTGCGCGTCTTTTTCCGGGTCAAGGTCGGGAGTGCGGTAACTTTCGACGGTCTCGATCAGCCCATCGACCGGCTCGGCGTAAAACGCCTGACGGTTTTCGTCCAGAATGTCGCGCAACGCCTGTGGTACGTTTTCCAGCAACGCCCCGTCCGGGGGTGCAAACGCAGAGGGTGACGGGGAGACGTCTCCCGGCCCGGGCTCGGCATCGCCCGAAGGCGTGACGGGGGGTGTGGAAGTCTCAGCAGTCGTCGGCGCACAGGCGGTTACACCAAACATCAGGGAAAGAGCCAGAATCAGCGCCGCGAGGGAGATATATCGTCTGCAAAACATAGAATTCACGTCTTTCATTGGGAGTAGGACAGCTTTAGATTTTTTTCTACAAGCGGTGTTTTATAGAATCAAATCGTCAATCTGTGTACGGCTCCACCTGGATTACACCCGACACCGTTGAGAAATCAAGCTCGCTGTTTTCGACCTCCACACCCTGAGAGCTGTTGCTAAAGCGGCCGGTTACGGTTCCCTTTGAGAAGCGGAACTCTCCGTCTAAACGCACCTGAATGGCGCCGCTGATGGTGGACAACGCCACGGCCTTTGGCGGCTTGGGCGCGGAGAACGCCACGGCCCCGCTGGTCGTACATACCTCTATGGTCGTATCCTCAATCCAAGCGGGCTGTTCTGAGAGATCTACATCGACCTTCCCGCTGACCGTGTTCACCGCAATGTTCTGGTGCGCGCCCGATACGCTGACGCGTCCGGAGACCGTATTGGCGGAAAGCGACCCGCTGATTACATCGTCGTCGATCTGTATCGTGCCGCTCACCGTGGCAAGATCCATGAGACCGCCCCAGTTTTCAGGTACGATGAGGGTGACGTCCAAACGGCTGCGCTCCGGGATATTGACGTGCGTGTTTGCGTCCTCATAGCGCAGGGTCAGACGCTGCCCGGATTGGGTGACATCGAGCCTGTGAGACGTCGGCAGTTCCCCGGACACTTCCACCCGCACCCCGTTCAAATCGGGGTCGGTCTCTACGGTGCAGCTCATTCGATAGGAGCCGACGACGGCAATCTCGCGCACATTTTCATAGGTCTGCGTGGAGCTTGCCGGTTTCATCTCCGCGCTGGGCTGGTTGCTCGTCCAATAGCTCCAGTCCTGATCGGCCCATTGACCCCAATCGATTTGGGAAAACCCATCGAGTCCGTCCATCACCGCATCGGTGATGTCTTTGACGTAAGAGCCCAAGTTTTTAATCTCATCCGGATCCACCGGGAACGGAAATGTCGGCACGGGTCGCAGCGCGAAGGCCAGTGTGACGATGCAGGCCACCGCCAGCACAACGACCCCGGCAATCCAGGCCCAGGGCTTCTTCGCCGCGGTTGGCGGGGACGCGGGGACTTCCGGTGCCGCCTCTAAGTATTCGGCGGCCGCCTCGGCGGGCGAACCGAGCTGCGCGATGATTGCCTCGTCGCTCAGGCCCCCCGCGCGTCCGTCCCGAAAGTGCTGCCGGTAATCCTCCAATATCTCTTCGCGCTCCGCTTCTCCAAGTGCCGAGAGACAGCGCGCGAGTTCTTGCATATACACTTGCTCATGCATTAGGATTCACCTTCTTCTGATAACATAGTATGGATGGCCTGTGAAAACGCATTCCATTGTGCTCGCATTTCGTGGTAGGCGCGGCGGCCTTCCTCGCTGACGCGGTAGTATTTGCGCGGTGGTCCTTCCCGGGACTCGGCCCAATAGGTGGAGAGTAGTCCTTCGTCCTTGAGCCGCTTGAGCAGCGGATAGACCGTGCCCTCGGACATGTTGATCTCCTTCGGAATGGCGGCGACCAGCTCAAAGCCGTAATAGTCGCGCTTCTCCAGCAGACACAGGACGCACATTTCCAGCACGCCTTTTTTCAGTTGTATGTTCAAAGCCTCACCCCTTAAGGCGCTGCGCGCCAAATGTTGAGTGCTGAGTGGTGAATGTTGGGTACTGGGTGCTGGGTTGGGTGGCTGGGATGACGTGGGGCGCGGGGTGCTGCTTCACCCAAAGAAACGATAGCAGGAAGCCCTGTTATATTTTTTGTTGTGTTTGTATTGTAACACACGCTACCTTGCATTGCAAGTATGCGGAAAAATTTTATTGTGACTATTGTGCCTGACCGGCGTTGTAGCCGCTAAAAACATACCGCAGCCTTTCATAAACGCAAGTGTACACGCATACATTCATACCAACTTACATTGCCTTGAACGGGATTGTTTCGTTTCCTCCGCCGAAGACGGGGGAAACGAAATGCGATATCAAAAAGGAGTGAGATGTACCATGGAAGGCGCAAAAAAATACACCTACCTCGGCATTCCGGTTCTGTTCCTCGTCGGCGCTTTGTTTCACTTTTTGTATGAGCTGCTGGGGCAGCTTGCTGTCGTCGGCGCGATCAGTCCAGTAAACGAAAGCGTTTGGGAACACAGCAAAATGGTCGTGTTGCCGCTGATTTTGTGGTGGGGGCTTTACTACCTGATCAAAGGAAAAGACGAGGGCATAGACAAGCAAAAATGGTTTACCGGCGCGCTTACATCTCTGGTCAGTACGATCATCGCCATGCCGCTGCTGTTCTACTTCTATACGGAAGCTTTTGGCGTGGAGTCTGTTGTCGTGGACATCTTGATCCTACTCGTAGCGCTCTTCATCGGTCAGACGCTTGGCTATCATGTCTACAAATATGGCAAAGGTCTTCCGGGGAACACGGCCTTGTTGCTGATGCTTCTCATTCTAATCGTGTTCATCGTCTACACCTTCGCCCCGCCGCATCTGCCGATTTTTATGGACAGCACAACGGGGCTGTATGGGATTGCGTAGAATCTGAGCCCCCCGCACACCGCGGGGGGCATGCCGTGTGTGTAAAAGTGTCCCCCGCTGAAAGCGGGGGACACTTTTACACAGACTGTCAAAGAACCTCCCTTTGTGGGAGGTTCTTTGGTATAATGGGAGTGGG
>CAYWWF010000184.1:0-4339 GCA_964461745.1 uncultured Oscillospiraceae bacterium
TAAGCCGCTTCCATAATGTCTGTGCGCGCCCAGATTTTCCAGGCATCTTCGCCTTGGGAGACATAGTATAGAATGGCGTAGCCATAGTCGGATCCAATGACGTCCGATACATCACCGGGTTTGCGGGCTGGATCAAAACACCAAGCGTCGGAACCCTCGTCTACAGATCCCTGGACGATGTTTTGATACAATCCACCGGATAAGCTTGAATCGGTATCTATGGAGTGCCCCAAGGCGAGTTCTCCAAAGGCGTCTTCGGTTTTGTCGGAGTCATGCCAGAGCGCCAAAACGTCGGTGGCTTCGGCTTCACTTTGGCAAAGAATGCGGCGAATGTTCACGGTTTTGCCTTGCGGGATGTTGGGGTCGGCCGCGTTCTCGTTGTAGTAGGCCAGCAACTCTTCTTCGGTGGGATCGGTGGCCGTGTACTGCGTGAATTCGTAGTAAGTGGACAGGTAATACCGTGTCAATATCTCGTCCACAAGCTGATAGGTGAGGCCTGGACAAAACTCCTGGCGCAACCATTGTTCAACCGTTAAATTGGCCGAGGTGGCGGTGTTCGTGAAGTATTGAAGCTGGGCATCTTTGGATTGCAAATCTTCCGCCGAAAGCTGCACGTTGTTCAAAGTGGCCTCTTGATAAAACGAATAGACGCGGTGGAGCTCGGAGTCGGTCTGACTACGGAAATACTCCCCCCAGGACGAGCCGTCTTGCCAGGTTTGCTCCGCAAGCGGTACAGCGGGATCCAACTGCGGCGTGAAGCCCAGCGTACTGGTGTCCAAATTCGCGAAGTAGGCGTTGATCGCGTTGAAATAATAGAAATTGTATTCCACACCCAAAACCGTATAGTTGCCGATTTTGAGAGCCGGTTGGTCTTTGTCGTAAAGAAGCCAAGCGTCCCGATTGACAGCCCCCTCACCTGGCGAAGCTTGGGCGGAGGGGTCGGAGCTGGGATTGACGCTTGGACTCGGCGTAATCAGCAAAGAATCGGAGTTATTACAGGACGAGAGGGAGAGCAGCGGCAGAGTGAGCAGGGTGACAACGGCGAGAAATAGGGCTAGACGTTTGACTCTTTTTTTCATATGTACGTACCTCACAGTGCGTAGGCGAGATCGCTAAACGCCATGGCGGTCCATATCCGCAACATACAGAGTGTTTGCAGAAGACGGACGCTTCGGCAGGGATCGGACGCCAAATCATCGGATGTGCGCTTCAATCTTCATCCAGGGTTAGTATATCATATGGTGTCCAGTGAAAGCAATGAGTTTACAGAGTTTTTCGGGAGAAGATACGGGTACGGTCACCCTTGATTTGCTGGGTTAGAATTTTGGGTCATTCTTACATTTACGTATAAGTCTTCCAGAGTAAGGAGAAAATAGAGTCGGATGGTGATTCGGGAAACAACACGGATTGCTGACATGGCAAACAACAGCCAAATCCAAAAGGGATGGATGATCGATGTGGTGAAGGGAATATCCAAACGGGTGGTCGTGGTGCGTTTTCCGGATACGCGTGTATTTGAACAGGCCATCTTCATCGTCCGAGAGGACGCCGTGCTCAAAAGCGGTGTTTCGGCTGAACATGTTCTCAGCGAAGCCATGCGTGTGGCCGACGGGTATATGAAAAAAAATACGGTTCACCGAAGACGACCGCGCCTGAGTCCGGCAGTTTTTGGTGCCTTGGGTGCGGCGCTCACCGGTGCCGTCTGGCTCATTTCCACTTTGTTTCATGGGTAAAAGCTTCATGAGATGGTTGCATTCCATTTTTGCCACAAGCTTCGCATGAAAAAGGCCCCGGTTCGGGTTGCCGATGACAACGACAACTCGAATCGGGGCTTCTTAATGAGATCCGTATGTGGTTAAGCGGAGAAGAACGAATCGTGCACAACTTGCAGCGCGCGCTCGGAATCCTTGACGTCAATCAGAACGGAAACTTTGATTTCACTCGTGGAGATCATCTGTATGTTGATGCCGGCGGAATACAGCGCTTCAAACATTTGGGCGGCCACGCCGGGGTTGCCGGCCATACCCGCGCCTACGATGGAAATCTTGCTGATGTCTTCGGAGACGACCATGTTCTCGAAGCCGATGTTGTCGCGGCCGCGTTCCAGAGCTTCCATCGCGCGAGACAGGTTTGTCTTGGCTACGGTGAAGCTGATGTCCTTGGAGTTTTCGCGTCCGATGGACTGCAAGATGATGTCTACGTTGATCTTTTCCTGCGCCATGAGTGAGAAAATCTTAAACGCTTCACCGGGCTGATCTTTCAAGCCAATCAGGGCGATACGCGCGACGTTATTGTCTCTAGCCACACCACTTACATTCATTTGCTCCATTTGTACAACCTCCTTGACCCGTGTGCCCGGGCATTTGCGATAACTCGTCAAAACTTCCATGGGGACATGATATCGTTTGGCCATCTCTACCGAACGGTTGTGCAACACCTGAGCGCCAAGAGAGGCCAGTTCAAGCATTTCGTCATACGTAATCTCATCCAGTTTGCGCGTACCTTTGACAATGCGCGGATCGGCCGTATAGACGCCGTCCACATCGGTGAAGATTTGGCAGAGATCCGCTTTAAGCGTAGCGGCGATGGCCACGGCTGTCGTGTCGGAACCGCCGCGACCCAAGGTCGTCACGTCGTCATAGCGATTGATGCCCTGGAAGCCTGCAACCAAGACGATGTTCTTCTTAGCCAGTTCCAGACGAATGCGCTCGGCAGTGAGCTTACGGATGCGGGCGTTGCTGTAGTTGCTGTCGGTCTGCATACCGATTTGCCAGCCCGTCAGTGAAATAACGGGGAAGCCGAGGGCTTCAATGGCCATGGCGCAGAGGGCGATGGACATCTGCTCGCCATTGGCCAGCAACATATCCATTTCACGGGCCGAGGGCTGCGGATTGAGTTCCTTGGCTTTGGCAATCAAATCGTCGGTGGTATCCCCTTGGGCGGAGAGCACCACAACAACTTGGTTGCCTTCCTTGTACGTGTCGGTAATGATACCGGCCACGCGCCGCATGCATTCCGCATCGGCTACGGAAGAACCGCCGAATTTTTGAACAATCAGGGGCATATTTGATCCTCCTAGCTCATATATAGCTTTGAAAGGTTGACCGATAAGCCATGGATTGAGTCCCTTTAAAAACTGCTGTTTTAAGAGGCGTTTTTAGAGACGCTCGATTGTCTGTAATCTGGGAAGCTCAGTTTCCGCCTGGATCGGGCAAAATACGCATCCGGTACGAAGCATCGATGCCCTTTTGGCGCAGATCGCCCAGCAATTCGTCTTCGGTTTTGGCCTTGACAATCTGACCCGTACCGTCGGAAAGCCGCAGATACCAGTCGCAGGCCATGGACGTCGGAGTAAAGGAGCTGGCCGGTGCGTCGCTCCAACTGACCCATTTGCGTTTGTCCATGTGTTTGGCCGCGTCAATGATATCGGCAACCATCGCAGAGGCTGTCGGGCGTTTTCCAGCGCCGCGTCCATAGAACATCACGTCGCCGATGAAGTCGCCTACAACATAGACCGCATTGTAAACACCTTGCACACCAAACAGCGGGTGCGTTTGGGGGACAAAGTGGGGGGCTACGAAAATGCAGTGCCCGCCGTCGGGGGTATCCACGGCACGGCCAAGCAGTTTCACCGCATACCCTTGGGATTGCGCGAAGGCGACGTCGGCGTGGGTGATCTGGTCGATGCCTTCCGTCTGGACATCCTGCGGACGTACGGCACTGCCGAGGGCTAGGGAGGCCAGAATGCATATTTTACGACAGGCATCGCGTCCGAGTAGGTCGTCGGACGGGTCGCTTTCGGCATAACCCCGGTCTCGGGCCTCCGCCAAGGCCTCGTCAAAAGAGAGGTTGTCGGAGAACATACGCGTGAGCATAAAGTTTGTTGTGCCGTTTAAGATGCCGGTGACCTCATTGATGTGGTTGGCCACCAGACATTGTGTCAGCGGGCGCAGAATCGGGATGCCGCCGCCCACACTGCCCTCGAAGAGCAAGTTTAAGTTGCGCGCCGTAGCGATGTCAAAGAGTTCGGCCCCGTGTGTGGCGATGAGCTCCTTGTTGGACGTTACGACATGCTTTCCGGCCAGCAGAGCACGCCGGACAAAATCCAGCGCGGCCCCTGCGCCGCCGATGGACTCCACGACCACATGTACGTCCGGATCCTGTTCAATGACAGAGAAATCCGAGACAAAACGCGAGGCCAGAGGAGACGAGGAAAAATCACGCACGTCTAAAATGTACTTGATGCCGACGGGAACCCCCGCTTTTTTTTGCACGAGCTCGGCATTTTCGAGCAGGATTTCGGCTACGCCGGAACCCACCACGCCAAAGCCCAATATGG
>CAYWWF010000185.1:0-4337 GCA_964461745.1 uncultured Oscillospiraceae bacterium
ATCCGTGGTCGGGCCTCAGTTCCGTCTGGCTCTCAGGCCGGGTCTACACGATTACAGCCACCTGGGGCGAAGACGAGTGTGACTACGTTGTGCGACTCGGCAGTGTCTCCATCTCCGCGACCCATGCTTCGGACGTCCGCGTGGCGGCGCTGCTCGACGTCATCGAGTCCTCTCCGGCTATGTCCTCGCGTCCGGGCGACTATATTGAAGCGCACATCGAGGAATACGCTGAAATCGTCTCCATGGGTCTCCAAGCGCTGCCCGAGCTGACGGCGGTTCTGACGCTGCCCGAGCCCGACTTGCGCTGCCATATCGCCGCCGCGCTCTGTGCGGACATCTTAAAAGCCTTTGAGACAACCGGGCAAGAACTGGACGCGGATGCGCAGCGTCAAGTGGAAGAAACGCAAAAAGCGCTCGACGCCTGGCAGGGCAAAAACCTTGACACCGCGCAATCGCTGCCCTCCTTTACCGAAGAGGAAATCGCCGCCGCCCACGCCGTCATGGAAGACTACTTCCGGGCGCTTATCACCCAGGATGCCGACGCCCTTTGGGCCACAATGACACAGGAGAAGCCTGCGAATGCTTCGCTTGCGAAGGATGTGGAGATTACAGTTTTGTCGATCGAGTATGACCCCTCGGAGACCTCACGCCTGTGCTATCTGCAAAACGGTCGAGGGGCCACGAACGGCGTTGCCCCTGAAAATGTGATTGTGTTCCACGCCGATTTCAGTGTCAGTCTCACCGGCGGGCCGGACACCGGAGCCTGGGAAGAGGGACGCTATGAAGACGAAAACTTTACGCTGATCCGCGAAAACAAAACCGCGCCCTGGCGCATTGACGACCACGGGTATTGATACTCTTTCTCGATAGGTCTGGTGACTTATTGACTGCAAACCAGCCCCGGTTGACGTAAAACTATGCTTTTTCGTCAACCGGGGCTGGTTATTCCCCCGTTTTCAAGCGCCGGGTCGACTGCTTCCTGTCCACAGTAACCTAAAATAAATCTTTGCATTCTCCGTTTTTTGGTGATATGATAGAGTTCCTAAGGTTTACACTCATTGGAGTACAAGCCCACCGTGGGGCCGTCAAAAACGCCGGAACGGTTTGTCTCCCGGTTTTGTCTACCCCGCGGGCGCGGACAAATTGATCAAAGGAGGAAGGGTGCGACATGGCAAAACAGATGTACATTTCGGAGGTTTCCCCCCGGATTCAAGCGCTGGCCGACAAATGTTCGGCGCATGGGATCCCCGGTGAACTCTACACCCAAAACCAGGTCTACCGCGGTTTGCGCGATTTAAACGGCAACGGCGTACTCGCGGGCCTGACAAACGTCTCCCAGGTCACGGCCAAAAAAATTGTGGACGGCGTCGAGGTGCCGATGGACGGCGAACTCTACTACCGCGGCATCGATGTCCGGGATATCGTAAACGGTTTTCTCAAAGAAAAACGTTTTGGCTTTGAGGAGATCATCTATCTGCTGCTCTTTGGCGATTTGCCAAAACAGGATGAGCTGCGCGACTTCTCCTCGCTGCTCAAAGAGAATTGCTCGCTGCCGCCCTCGTTTGCGCGGGATATCATCATGAAGGCCCCGAGCCGCGACATGATGAACACGCTCGCGCGCAGTGTGCTGATGCTCTATTACTACGACGACGACGCGGACGACACTTCCATTCCGAACATTTTGCGGCAGTGCCTGTCATTGATCGCGCGCTTCCCGCTCTTGGCCGTCTACGGCTACCACGCCTACAACCACTATCAAAACGGCAAGAGCCTGATTTTGCACCAACCAAACCCCGAACTCAGCTTTGCCGAAAACTTCTTACATATCCTGCGGCCCAACCAGCAGTACACAGAGCTTGAGGCGAGAATTCTCGATCTGTCGCTTGTGTTGCACGCCGAACACGGCGGTGGCAACAACTCGGCCTTTACCGTGCGCGTTGTTAGTTCCTCGGGCACGGACACCTACAGCGCGATTGCGGCCGCACTCGGTAGCCTCAAGGGCCCGCGCCACGGCGGCGCGAACCTGCGCGTCATGGGCATGATTGAGGACTTGAAGCAAAACGTCAAGGATTGGACGAATGAAGGCCAGATTTCCGACTATCTGCTCAAACTGCTGAACAAAGAAGCCTATGACCGGCAGGGTTTGATCTACGGCATCGGCCACGCGGTTTACTCCCTCTCCGACCCGCGCGCGATTATTTTTGAGGAGTTTGTCAAACAGCTCAGCGCCGAAAAGGGCCGTGAAGACGAGTACGCCCTCTACTCAGCGATTGCACGCTTGGCCCCCGAAATCATCGCCGGTCGGCGCAAAATTTACAAAGGCGTCTCGGCCAACATCGACTTTTATAGCGGCTTTGTCTACGACATGCTCAACCTGCCTGTTCAGCTCTACACGCCGATTTTCGCGATCGCGCGTATCGCGGGTTGGAGCGCGCACCGGATTGAGGAATTTGTCTGCGCCGGAAAGATCATCCGCCCGGCCTACCGCAGCGTGGCGCCCCGCCGCAGCTTCATTCCATTGGATGAACGCGGGTAAAGCAGAGCGTTTGTTTGGTTTAGCGACCCGTACATTTTTGCGGGGGCGATGACATGAACGAAAGACGGACGAACGCAGTTCGCCCCTACACAATGTGCGGGTATTTACATACCGTATGTAGGGGTGACCTGTGGTTGCCCGCGTTCATGTCACTGCCTCCGCTCGACGTTTTTAGGAGTGTGCCATGAAGCGATTTTTCATTCTTTCTCTATGCCTCTGCCTTCTTCTGTTCTCCGCCTGCTCGGCCCCTGTGGTCGATGGCGAGGGGGCGGTTTCACCGAGCGCGCCCGCGCAGAGTCCGTCCGGGACACCCTCACCGCCAGTAACCCCGGACAGTGCGCCCGACACCTCGCCGCCCAGCCCCGACAAAAGCGAGATGGAGCGAGCTGTCCATCCGATGGATGACCCTAAAATGATAACACAGACGTTCTCGGACGCGATACGGCTGTTCGTTGAGCGCCTGACCTTTGACTTTGGCTCGCTTTTGTTGTCCGTTGATGACGCTGACATGGCGCTTCACAACGCCTACTTCGACGCGCTGGCCCAGGATCCCTTGCTCAAGTACGCCTATGATCTGGATATCTTCCCATCGAAGAATTCCGGACTCCTCGAATGCACACTGCGCTATATGCCCTACAAAACCGGGACGGTGGACACCGCAAATCTCCCTGACGGTACCCATCGCGTCGATACACTGCAAGACCTCATTGAGGCCGCGCAGAAGACCCGTGGCCCGGAACGCGCGACGATTGCGATTGCAAACTCCGCGCTTGAGGTGGAGGATATGCAGCGCGCGCTGATGCAGTCCGGCGGCGGCTTTGTTGTCTTTACTCTGAACGAAGATGCCACAGAGATATTGGCGTTGCCCTCCGACGGACGAACACTTTCGGCCTGTGTCGCCGATTGGGAACAAACGGAGTCTCTCGCCGATACGCTGCTTGCAAAAATCATAACATCGACCATGACCGACGACGAAAAAATCAACACCATCTACGCCTGGGTCACGGCAAACGTGACCTACGACGAGCGTTACTATAACGGCACGATGCCGTACATCTCCCGGACTGCGTTGGGCGCCTTACGCGACGGGACAGCCATCTGCGGCGGTTTCTCCTGGGCTTTTAAGACGCTCTTAAACCGCGCTGGAATTCCCTGTTACAACATTGAGGGCACTTCGTTTGGGGACTACCACATGTGGAACTTAGCACCCTATGAGAATCGGTATTGCGCCTTCGATACGACCTTTGACCGAGGGCTTGTTGGCAACTACCTTGAGTTTGCGCGTTTAGATCGGAATTTTTACCTCTACCACAGCACGGACGAAGACTATATCACGCGGCTGGTGGGTACTACTTTGGATCAACAATAGGAAATTAGATCTTCAGACTGTCAAAAGCCTCGCAGAGTTTTCTGCCACCGGCGGAAAATTAATTTTATTGTTTTTCCGGGGACATGCGCATCGGAAAAACTCCATAACTCGTCGATTTTCCTCAGAAAATTGACGATTCCGGCCCTCAGGCCGGAGCCAATCTTGTCAAAGAATCCAGCGTAGCGATTCTTTGATAACCTGATCTTTCCCCCCGCCGAAGGCGGGGGGAAAGAAAATGATTTCTAAATTCAATGGCAGGAGTAATGGCAGACACAGTAAAGGAGGTCTACCGATGCAACTTGTTCCCTATCTGCGCCGTCCGCATTTTTATGAGACGGATCAAATGGGCGTGGTTCATCACTCAAACTACATCCGCTGGTTTGAAGAGGCCCGCGTCGACCTGATGACGCAAGTCGGCTACGGCTACGAGCG
>CAYWWF010000186.1:0-4306 GCA_964461745.1 uncultured Oscillospiraceae bacterium
GTCGTAACACCGATTGACGAGGTGCTCGTGGACGACATCATCCTGGTCAAGCCAGGCACGAAAATCCCTGTGGACGGTGTCGTCACGGAAGGCGCCACCGCCGTTGACGAAGCCATGCTGACCGGCGAGAGTATGCCGGTCGATAAAAAACCGGGCGACAAGGTGTTTGCCGCTTCCATCAACAAGAATGGTTTGATCCGGTTTAGAGCGACTAAGGTCGGTTCAGACACGGCGCTGGCGCAGATTATCAAGTTGGTCGAGGATGCGCAGAGCTCGAAAGCGCCCATTGCGCAGATGGCCGACATCGTTTCCGGCTATTTTGTACCGATTGTGTTTGCCATCGCCGTCCTTGCGTTTTGCGGCTGGATGATCGGCGGAAAAGACTTCTCTTTTGCTCTGACCATCTTCATCTCGGTGCTTGTCATCGCCTGCCCATGCGCATTGGGCCTGGCTACGCCGACGGCTATCATGGTCGGCACCGGAAAAGGCGCGGAAAACGGCATCCTCATCAAAGGCGGCGCGGCGCTTGAAACCGCCCACAAAATACAGACCATTGTGTTGGACAAAACGGGAACCATCACCGAGGGTAAGCCCGAGGTCACCGATGTGATACCGGCCAGCGGCATCGACCGAAACAAACTGCTCGGGCTCGTAGCTTCCGCCGAAAAGGGCAGCGAGCACCCGCTTGGCGAAGCCATTGTGAGCCAAGCGGAAAAAGAGGGCCTACCCATACATCCGGTTTCCGACTTTGAAGCCCTCACCGGGCGTGGCATCAAAGTCACAGTGGAGGGCACACAACTTCTTGTCGGAAACTTGACGCTCATGAAGGAGTATACGCTTTCGATCGGGCAACTTGAGGCCGACGCCAATCGTCTGGCCGGCGAGGGCAAAACGCCGATGTACATTGCGATGGGCGGAGAAATCGCCGGTATCATCGCCGTTGCGGATGTTGTCAAACCAAGCAGTCATCACGCAATCAAACGCTTGACGGAAATGGGCATAGAGCTTGCCATGATTACCGGAGACAACCGACGCACAGCCGAGGCGATTGGGAAACAGGTGGGCATAACAAGGGTGCTCTCCGAGGTATTGCCGCAGGACAAGGCAAGCGAAGTGAAAAAACTGCAAAGCGAGGGTAAAAAGGTTGCGATGGTGGGCGACGGCATCAACGACGCACCGGCGCTGATGCAGGCCGACATCGGCATTGCCATCGGTAGCGGCACCGATGTCGCCATGGAGAGCGCCGACATTGTGCTGATGCACAGCGATTTGATGGATGTGCCCACGGCGATTCAGCTGTCCAAAAGCACCATCCGCAACATCAAGCAAAACCTGTTTTGGGCGTTTGCCTACAATGTGGCTGGCATTCCTGTGGCCGCGGGTATACTCTATCTGTTCGGCGGGCCGTTGCTCAACCCAGTATTTGCAGCGGCGGCGATGAGCCTTTCCAGCGTATCTGTCCTCACCAATGCGCTACGGCTAAAGCGTTTTAAGGCTTATACTGCGCCGCCAACGAAAATTTGAATTTTTCCGTTCCCCCGCTTACAGCGGGGTTATGAAAAAGACTCACGATTTTACTGTCGGAGCAATAAGCTGACTCCGGCACAACACAACGGGAGGTTATTCCATGCAAACCAAACTGCATGTTGACGGTATGTCTTGCTCTCATTGCGAGAATGCCATCAAAAAAGCGCTGTCCGCGATGGGCGGTGTATCCAGTGTGGAGGTAGATCTCAAGGGCAAGACCGTGACGGTTACGCACGAAGACACTGTACCGGTCAGCGCGATCAAAAGCGAGATCGAAGATCAAGGTTACGATGTGGTTTAAGCACAAGGGGCTGCGACGAACTTTCATTTCGTCGCAGCCCCGTTATGTTTCGTTATTTCTACAGGGAATTCGTCTCATTATTCGTACATGCTAAAGACCTCAACGAATCCGTCCGTGATGTCCACACCCACCAAATCGGACATGTAGGCGTTGTTGCTGTAATCGGTCATCACGAAAAGGAGGCCATATACACCGTCGTCCAACTGAATTTTGTCAAACTGAGACTGGGCGGAGAAGGTAAAGCTTTCGTTTTCGTAGTAGCCCTCATCGCTGTCTTCTAAATAATAAAACAATGTAGTGATCTTGTCGCCCGGTTTAAGCTGCCGCCGCTCTTTGGGCGGGATGTTGCTGTCTCCATTGTCTGGTGTCGCGGTTAGTATCTCATAAGCATCCGTTTCAAACTGATAGCTAACCGCGAGGGTATAGGACTCTCCATTTATGAGAATCGGCACGTCGTAGAGAATGTATTCGTCCGTCATAGACACAATCTCCATCATCACTAGATGCCCGTCAATCGCGCCCCAAAGGCCGATAAACTCGTCATAAAACTCGCCTTTATCCCAATCGCAGAACACCCCAGCGTCTTCCCCCAGCAGAACCACAGTCTCGCCATCGTCTAAGTACGAACCCAACATGAAAGTCACACGCTGCAGCGCTTGGGCAGCTTCAGTACCAATATTGAGTTGCGCGTAGGTGATCCCGTTTTCCTTGACCACCTCCACTTTATGATCTTCCAAACCGTAGCTGGACATATCTACAAAGGACCAATCGTCTTCTAAAAGTGCCCCATCAAACCCTTGAGACTGAGACAGATAG
Organism: uncultured Oscillospiraceae bacterium; assembly: GCA_964461745.1. Classification (GTDB taxonomy): domain Bacteria; phylum Bacillota; class Clostridia; order Oscillospirales; family UBA929; genus JAVBPF01. The sequence goes on from CAYWWF010000186.1 coordinate 2,645, forward strand.
GTTTGCGCCTCTTCGGAAAACTCACCGGTCAGTAACAGTTCGTACATATAGGACATGGCCGGTGCCGCGGACGCGCTCATAAAGTTGTCATAGTTGTTCGCATCCATATTGTAAGGGAAATAGGCAGAAAGCCCATTGGAATTGGCGCGGTATTTTCCGGTGATCTGATACACCACACTGTCCGCGACAGAGGAAAGTAACGTGTCGGCGGTCTGCGGGAAGAGATGCTTGTTTTCGGAAATCAAACTCACCAAATCCGCCATTTCCGGACTTTGGTCTCCGTAGTAATCTGCCTTTTGGGCCCCACGTCCGTAGTCGGCAAAAAACGCGGACGGTCCGCTTGACAGTGCGGTCGAAATGGCCTCTAAACTGAGAGCGTCAAGCGCCTTTTGCACGGCGCTAATCTTGGCTAGGTCGATAACCGACAGCGTCACAATGTCGGCGTCCTCAATGTCCACGCAGCCTTGATAATAGGTGTCACATATCGTACGGCCCAAATCCGGGGTGCTGACTCCCGTATTCTGAGCCAGTGCGCTAAAAATGCCTTTATAGTTCCAGCCGCAACCGGGCTCTGTCTCTTCCGAGGCGATCATATACCTCGCATAGTCGGCGCAGACGGCAGCCACGTCCACCGTGGCCATCAGGCAGGCGTCAAAGCCGATGAATTCAAAGGGCAACGCGGCGCTACCGGATAGTACCGATGTAAACGACTCTTTGAGTTCGGACAACGTGAGGTAATCGTTGTCATAGAGCTGGTCATAGCAAATGCCACTGCCACTACCGCCGCCGTGATCCCACAGGATCAGACCTTTGTTGTCGGCGGGATATTTTGTGGTGCAAAACGTCAAGAAGTCTTCAAACGTGGAGCCTTCCCCCATACTTGCGTTGGGTACGGTCTCCACCAAATCGAACTGGTCGCCCGTATACGTCAGCCGGTACATGTTTTCGGCGTCGACCATTTCGCTTTGCCACTCATACGAACCACCCGTCTGGATGACAACCGTCACGTTCGGCGGTAGCGTTACCTGCGAGAGCTCTTCTAAATCCTGCGTGGCAAAGCCATTGTCCGACTCTAGGTCGCTGCCACAGAGATACAAGTAGATGGCCCAAGTCTCATTGCCGGTAGTTTCGCCTGAAACACGCCCGCTGTCTTCCCCAAAAACGGGCGCCGCATCTTCGTTTGGTTGCACTTTGTTTTCGTTGCAGCCGTAAAACAAAAACAGTAAGACCAGAGAAAGCGAAAGTAAACGCGAAACAATGGCCGTCTTTTTCTTCATATGTAACTCCTCCAAAACAAATCGGCGAAACAACAAAGCGCTCCAACCAGTGATTGCTAATATTAGCATAACTGTTGTCAAAATTATTTGCAAGAGACATGTGACATTCGGGCGAAAAAGAAGACAAACAGTCAAAATCGCAGCGAGCAAGCCGGTATTTTATACGAAAAGGACATGGACTTCGTCGCTCTTTCTATCGTATATTGGCATATTTTTTAAAACATCTTGATACCAAATTTTTCGCCATCCGCTCCTCCTACATAATCAGAACGCAAGTGCGCAACATAAAAATGATCAAACTCTCATGGATTGCTCAGGAAGTTTTGACTTTCCTTCTCCCACCATCGTGAGCTGAGGAAAAAGTTAAGGTATTCCTGCATAGGAT
>CAYWWF010000187.1:0-1505 GCA_964461745.1 uncultured Oscillospiraceae bacterium
TCGGGGAAACGGCGGCGCAGTTCGCGGAACATACCCTTGCCCGAGACATGGTTTGGCAAACAGGCAAACGGCTGGGCGCAGACAATCCCGCGCGCGCCGCCCTCCATGAGCTCGAGCATCTCCGCCGTCAGCAGCCAACCTTCGCCGCACTGGTTGCAGAGCGACAACAACTCTTTGGCGCGCCGGGCCAACGTGTAAATCGTGTCCGACACCGAAAAGCGCTTCGAGCGGCGCAGTGCGCGTCGGCATGGGGCCTCAAACCGCTGGATCACGCGAATGACCAGGCGCATAACCCGGGCGCGCAGCGCCTTGGTGCCGAGTTCCCGATACCGGAAAACCTCATTGATGCAGCAATACTGAATGAAGCCCATGAGTCCCGGTACAACGGCCTCACAGCCTTCGTTCTCAATCAAATCCACGACGTGGTTGTTCGCGTCGGGGTGATATTTCACCAGAATTTCACCGACCAGCCCGATGCGCGGCTTGCGCGGGATGTCCCGCACGGCCAAATGGTCAAATTCATGCACAATCGCGCGCAGCATCTTGCGGTAACTCAGGCGCGGCTCCGTTTCGGGTACACGAGCGCTCGCCTCCGGTACGCGGAAGAACGCACTCGCGCGGTTCAGCCATATGCGATAGAGCGAGTTGGCCGAGCCCGGCACCGCTTCATAAGGCCGCGTGCGCAGCAGCACCTGCATCAGCAGGTCACCGACGACAAGCGCCTGTACAACGCTCTTGAGAAACGGCATTGAGTAGGTCATACCGATGTTTTTCTCAATGCCCGTCATCGACAGACCCACAACAGGCACCTGCTCCATCCCGGCCTCCGCGAGCGCGCGGCGCATCAGACTCACATAGTTCGTTGCGCGGCAAGCCCCGCCGGTTTGTGTGAGGAAAATGGACGTGTTGTCCGGGTCGTAGCGCCCGGACTTCAGCGCGTTCATGAGCTGCCCGACAACGACAAGCGCCGGATAACAGGTGTCGTTGTTGACGTAGCGCAGACCGACTTCTATGTCCTCGGCGGTGACGGTCGGCAGGATTTCACAGCGGTAGCCCGCCGAACCGAGCACGGCCTCAATCAGCTCAAAGTGAACCGGGGACATCTGCGGGGCCAAAATCGTGTGTTTCTTTTTCATCTCGGGGGTAAACTCCACCGGCTGCTTCATCGATGCGGCGGCGGTCGGTTTCGCGGGGGCATCTTTCCGGCGCGCGCGCTCTTCCATCGCGACCTTCAGTGAGCGCAGACGTATCCGCGCGGCGCCCAGATTGCTGATCTCATCGATTTTCAGCAGCGTGTGGGATTTCCCCGCAAGAGAGAGGATATCCCGCACCCCGTCGGCGGTGATCGCGTCGAGCCCACAGCCGAAAGAATTGAGCTGCACAAACTCCAGCGGCGGCACGGTGGGTACGGCCCGCCGACCCCCAGCCTCGGGTTTTAGCCCCACACCCGCGACAAAGGCCGCGGCGTTGTAGAGCCGCGTGTGGTACATCCACTGGTCAAAGAC
>CAYWWF010000187.1:1605-4292 GCA_964461745.1 uncultured Oscillospiraceae bacterium
GGCAGCGCGTCCCGGTGGTGCAGCGAGACGTAAGGGTGCAAGAAGGTGATGCCCTTTTCGCGCAGAATGTCCATATTCCCGCCGATGACTTCGGGGTACGAGGTCACAATCGGGCAGTTGTAGTGGTTGTTGGCCTTCGCGTCTTCGCGGCGCTCAAAGGGAATGCATGGGTAGAAAATGGTCTTCACGCCACTCTCGACAAGATCCAAAATGTGCCCGTGGGCGAGCTTGGCCGGAAAGCAGACACTTTCGGACGGGATCGTCGACATACCCGAGGAAAACAGTGTGTGATCCGATCGGCGGGACAGGCGCACGGAAAAGCCGAGGCGCGTAAAAAACGTATGCCAAAATGGGTAGTTTTCAAACAGATTCAGCGCGCGCGGCAGGCCGATGGCCCCGCGCGGCGCGTCGTGTTCCGGCAGGGAAGTATAGTCAAACAAGCGGTGGTATTTGTAGTCGTAAAGGTTTGGCAGTCCCGTCTGCCCCCCGCCCTCGCCGTCGTTGAGGCGCTCGCCCTTGTCGCAGCGCAGGCCAGAGGTTTGGTGACGACCGCCCGAAAAGCGGTGGACGGTCAGCTTGCAGGCGTTTTGGCAGCCGGAGCATACCGTCTGGTTGGACGACAGCGGCAATGCCTCTTCCAAACGCTCGGCGGGCAGCAGGGACGAGATACCCCCGGGCGCGCGTTCCCGCGCAATCAGGGCCGCGCCGAACGCGCCCATCAGCCCCGCGATGTCGGGGCGAACAACCTTCCGGCCCGACTCCAGCTCAAAGCAGCGCAAGACCGCGTCGCTCAAAAAGGTGCCGCCCTGGACAAACAGCGTGCGACCCAAGCTCTCGGTGTTTTTGACGCCGATGACTTTATAGAGCGCGTTGCGCACGACGGCGTAGGACAAACCCGCCGAAATGTCGGACACGCCCGCGCCCTCTTTCTGCGCCTGTTTAACGCGCGAGTTCATAAAGACTGTGCAGCGGGTGCCGAGATCGACGGGGTCGCGGCTCATAAGCGCCGCCGCGGCGAAGTCTTCGGCGGACAAGTCCAGCGACGAGGCAAAGGTGGACAAAAACGAGCCGCAGCCCGAAGAGCAGGCCTCGTTGAGCAGGATGGACTGGATAATCCCCTGGTCGACGTGCATACACTTCATGTCCTGCCCGCCGATGTCTAAAATGAAGTCCACATCTGGCGCGAAGTGCGTCGCGGCCTTGACGTGGGCCAAGGTCTCAATTTCGCCGATGTCGGCGCAGAGCGCGCGCCTGAGCAGTGCGTCGCCGTAGCCCGTGCAGCAAACCTGCGCAATGAAGGCGCTTTGGGGTAGTTTTTCATAGAGCGCGCGGAGCATGGTGACGGCGGTCTCCAGCGGAGAGCCCCGGTTGTAAGCGTAGTCGGTGTACAATAGGCGCGCCTCGGCGTCCAAGAGTGCGAGTTTCAGCGTCGTGCTGCCCGCGTCGAGGCCGAGGTAGCAAGGGCCGATGGCTTCGGCGATCGGTGCGCGCGGGACAACATTTTGCGCGTGGCGCGTGAAGAAGTCCCTCTTTTCGTCGTCGTTTTCAAACAGAGGCCGATGGCGGGGGATGTCCGCGCGCGGGGCGAGACCCTCTTCCAATCGCGCAAGCAACGCTTCGATGTTGCGGGTGTTTGGGTGGAGGTCGGATTCCGCCGCGTTTGGCGTCGCATCCGCCGCCCCAAGCGCCGCGCCGAGCGCGACATAGACTTCCGCGTGGTCGGGTATGAGAAAACCGTCCACTTTGCCCGCAAGGGTGCGCGCAAACGCCGCGCGCAGCTCCGGCAGATGGTGCAACGGGCCGCCCAAGAGCGCCACGCGCCCGGTGATCGGCTGGCCGCAGGCCAGACCCGCAATCGTTTGGTTCACAACCGCCTGGAAGATCGACGCGGCAAGGTCATTGTGAGAGACCCCCTCGTTGATCAGCGGCTGGAGGTCGGTTTTGGCAAACACGCCGCAGCGTGAGGCAATCGTGTAGAGTGTTTTATAGTCCCGCGCCAGCGCGTCGAGTCCGGCGGCGTCCGTCATGAGCAGGGAGGCCATCTGGTCGAGAAACGCACCAGTACCGCCCGCGCAAGTGCCGTTCATGCGCTGGGTGAGCACGGGTTTTAGGAAGGTGATTTTCGCGTCCTCGCCGCCGAGTTCAATCACGACATCGGTTTCGGGGTGAAACCGGGAGATCGCGCGCGTCCCGGCCAAGACTTCCTGCACAAACGGCAGCTCCAGACGCTCGGACAGCCCAAGGCCCGCCGAACCTGTAATGGCAACGGGAGCCTCGAGACCCGGGAACGTATGTAAAAGCGCACGGAGCAGCGTTTTCAGTTCCCCCGTGACGTCGGCGCGGTGGCGCTGATAGCGCTTGTAGACGATCGCGTCCGTCTCGTCGATGACCACGACTTTGACGGTGGTGGAGCCGACATCCATGCCGACGCGAAACCGAGGTTTCATACTGCGTTTCCTCCCTTGGGGGCGCAAACGACGAATTTCGACAAAGAAATCAATTTTCGCTTGTCACTATACCATATTTGGAGGGTGTTTGACAAGAGATGGTGATTGGGGGAAATGGGAGATAACAGGAGACTTGGGGGCTTTTCCTGCGGGGGCGATACTTTCTTGCTCGTGCAAGAAAGTATCCAAAGAAGCACGGTTAAGGGGGAGAGGGTTTCGTATGCCCTCTCCCCCTTAACA
>CAYWWF010000188.1:0-4283 GCA_964461745.1 uncultured Oscillospiraceae bacterium
GCGCGCAGTACGGTTTGCTTTTTGTCCGGGTTTTGTGGCGGCAAAACCTTGCCGTCGGCGTCCAGCGCGTCCACAATGAAATAAATCGTCGCGATGGTGCGCTCGCCCTTGTTGCGCCAGTTCAAGCTCACGGACACGTCGTTGTAAGCCTGGTTGTAGAACAACGTAGGCGGCGATACACTTAAGACTTTGTTATAAACCGTGTCAAGCAGTTCGCCCTGCTCACGATTCAATTCATCCTCCGGAGTTTCTCCGGGCTTCGGCGAGGGTGAGGGCAGCGTGACCCAACCCATCTTGGTCTCAAAGAGGTCTTTGGCCTCAGCGGCTTCGGGGGTGTCGGGGAAGTCACGGTGGAAATTTTCGACCTTTTGCCGGACAATCGTGACGTTCATCTCGTTGTTGATGTCCATGCTTTGAATCGCTGTGCGAATGCTCTCAATCGCGTTGATCTTTTTGTCTTCGCGCAAAGTCGGCAACGCAACAAGCACGACAACCACAATCAACACCAACGAAATAAAGGTGATGATGGTGCCGCGGTTTAGCTTCGCCTTAGATTTGGTGGGCGGCGGCGTGCGCTCAATGTAAGGCTTTTGGATGGCTCCGCAGTGACCACAAATGGCGCTGTCTTCGGGCAGTTCCTTTTGGCAGGCACGGCACTTCATGAGACAACCCCCTAAGATGATATGACTTTCCCAACAGAGGAAAAAGTCGGTAAGGAGAATGCTTTTGGTTTATTATAGCACGCGTTGTCGAATTAGGCAAAGGGAAATAATGTAAAGAAAGTCTGTAAAGACAGGCTAGGGCTCCATCAGTTTCAGATTCCTTAGCAGCAGTCCGCGCCCCTTGCGTGTCGGGGAACGGCCATCCAGCGCGCCCGCCTCCAGGAGCGACAGGGTCGCTTCGGCCCGGCGGTTCGGCAAAAATTCCGGCAGCGGCTGAACCTTCGGCGCGCGGTTTCTCGGGCACGCGCGCTGACAGAGGTCGCAGCCCCAGACGTAGGGAGAGCGACGCAGAAAGTCCGCGCCCTCGGGCGAAAGAGCGCCGTCCTCTTCTTGATTCAGAAACGCCAAACAGCGCGAGCGATCAAAGCGGCGCGGCGGCGACAGCGACAGCGCCCCCGTTGGACAGGCCCGCGCACAAAGCGGCGCAGAACGCAACACTTCGTGTATTTTGTTCGGTTTATCGGTGTGTGGATGTGTAGTGTTCTCTCCGGCAAAACAGTCGCAGCCAGGGCACCAAAGCCCCTGTGCCTCTTCGACAAGGCTTTCAGACTCTGTCTCAGGGTGCCCTGGAAGCAGGCATCTTTCAGCGTCCTGATAGGCCAGCGCGCCGAGGCAGACATAGCTGCCGTACGGCGGCACAATGAGCAGTCCATGGTAGCCTACCACCCCGACACCCGCGCGCGCCGCTGCGGCCACAATCGGCAGCGGGTACCCGTTGGAGAGCACCGTCCCGCTCTCACCCAAGATGGGCGTCAGCATATCGCGCAGCCGTCGCAGTCGCGCGCGCATAACCAGTACATAATCCGTCTCGCTCTGGCCGATGTGGGCGATGTTCCCGTCACAGGGCCCGGTATAATACGGAAACGCCACGACCAGCGCGGCCGTGGCGTTGTGAGCCAAAGTTTTAAAACGGGCGCGCATCCGGCTGTCGTCCGGTGTCAGCGAACATAGGGGCGAAATCGGCGTGAGACCCCAACGCACACCGCCGATTTCCGAGACGGCGTCCGCCAGCGCGTCTCCCAGCGCCGAATCCAAAGGCCAAACTGGTCTGGCCTGCATCATTTCACCCATTTCTGATAGTTCTGCGGCATTTCATTTTCCGTGATCACACGAAACACGTAGTTTTCGGCTTTCATATAGTCCAAAACTGCCGGCATCGCCTCCAGCGTCAACGTGCTGTCGTGGAACAACACAACGGCCGGGCCTTTCATCTCCTTGAGAAAGCGGATTGTCTCCGAGGCCACTTTGGCCGAAGTCGTACTGCGGTAGGAGTCGCCCGAGTCGATGTTCCAGTCCCAATAGCGGAAGCCCGCGTCTGTCATCGCCTGTGACAGTTCCGGTGTCAAATGCGGCACACTGCCATAGGGCACACGCACGATCCGCGTTTTTTGCATCGTGATGTCCGCGAGTAGGGCATTGGCGCGGTTGAGCTCTTCGATCATCGTCTCCGCGTTGCTGTAAAAGACCTCGCGGCGGTGGGTGTAACTGTGGAGTCCGACGCCGTGCCCGGAGCCGACGATGCGGCGAATCGCGTCCTCATTCTTGTGAAAATTTACGCCAAGCAGGAAAAACGTCGCCTTGACGTCGTATTCGTCGAGCAGATCCAACAGCGCGTCGGTGCTCTCCTTGTTGGGGCCGTCGTCGAAGGTCAGATAGGCAATTTTGCGCCGGGGCTCGGTCGACGGCGGCGTAGACGGCGGCACGATGACCTGGGGGGTGCTCCCCGGAGTGGACGGCCGCGCCGACGGCGTCGGGGACACCAAATACTGCGCTTGGAAATCGCGGTGAAAACTTCGGAGCACATCACCGGCCGAACTCAGAAACAGCCGGTCGGAGTTGCTGTTTGAGGTGTAGTGCAAACGCAAAAGCGGCCCGTAATCGGTGTCCATTTGGGTGAAGGTTCGGCCAAAATACGTACAGACGAAATCCACGGGCAGAAAGTAGTACTCGTCGATCTTGCGCGCCTTGGCGGAATAGACCTGGTCGTTGTCAAACGATACGCCTTGGGCGAGGTTGAAGACCAGCGTCTTTTCGGCGTTGTATATCGTCACATAATCCAGATTGGCGGTGTAAGAGACATGTAGGTCGGTGCCGTGCGTAAACACGCGCGTCGGCGCATACAACGTGCCGCTGAAATTCAGCGGCATGTACTGCGGATAGAGCGGCAAAATGTCGTAGTCCACCGCCGCGAAAAAAGCGGAGGGTGCCGCCCCGCTCTGTGGCGGAATCAGGCTGAAAACAAGAATGAAAGAGACAAGCAGCGCCGTTACGCGCCAAAAGATACGGTGGGAGGACAGGGGGCGGTTCATACGCGTATACAACTCCTTAGATGGGCACACCGGACAAACCGGCGGACTGAACGAACGTAACACATCTATTGTACGATCCTCAAGGTCACTTGTCTATTTCTTTTTTCTCGGACACCCTGTTTTGTCGCGCCATCCAATCCCAGGGACAAACAAAAGCTTCATTTTGGCGCTTTTTTTAGGCATCTTATGAGTTCACACTTGACCTAACTTGTCAAGATGGGGTACAATACCAACGGGTTAAAAGCGCATGGGCCTTTTTCGCTGTCCGCAGATGTCCGGTTTTTACCGGCCCTGCGGGGTTTTCGCTGTTTGGATATTGACGCGCTCCGTATTGCTCCGCCGCAGGAAAGAGAGGCCCGTATGAAGAAGTATTTGCGTTTCATCTTATGCGCTGTCTTGTTGTTTGCCTTGATGTCGCCGTTTGTGTCTGGCTCCGCCGAAAATGTGGAGCAGGCCGTGCCTGACCAAGGACACTTGGAACCCGGCAGCATACAACTCTCTTCGGACGCTCTGACGCTGAAAATCCGTGAGAAAAGCAATCTTTCGCTGCGCTTTGCCGGCACCCTACTCATGGACAAACGCGTGACGGTCACCTCCTCGGATCCCGATTTTGTTACCGCTGAGCTGACAGGGGAGAAAAGCATCGCCCTCACCGGACGGCACGCCGGTACGGTCAGGATTACGGTCACCAGCGTTTTAGACCCGAGCATTTCCGCCGTCTGTGAGGTCACCGTTGTACGCAACAGATACCGAGAGCTCTTTGAGAACTTCACGCTCTGCGACATTCTCTATCGCAATGGCTGGAAGGGTTTTGTCGGCCAAACCGTGCAGGATTTTGTGATTCAGGGCAAGACCTCAACGAATCAGATTCTCAAAAGTCCCGCCGACGTCACTTCGGGCGACTGGTATGACGACGTGGTCGGCGACTGGCGGATCGCCGCGGTGTCTCAAAACGAAACCATGGGCTTTGCCGCCGCTGCCGTTGACGACCCGAAAACAGGTCGCCGTGTGATTGTCTACCGCGGCACCGACGGCCTCAGCGGTGTGCTCACCGACGCGGAGATGGTTCTCAACCGCCTCAATGCGCAGTTTACCCAAGCCCTCGATTTTTATCGGGCGCACAGCGTCGGAAAGACTGTCACGCTGGCCGGGCACTCGCTCGGCGGTAGTTTGGCCGCGCATGTCTCGATGCTCAACGGCAACATTCGCGCCACAACGCTCAACGGCGCGGAAGGGTACAGTTTGGAGGATA
>CAYWWF010000189.1:0-4280 GCA_964461745.1 uncultured Oscillospiraceae bacterium
GTCTCGGGCTTGTTCCCGGACTCCAAGCAGGATTTTGTTGTCGGCCTCAACGAGAGCGATGTCGCGCTTGTCAAGGGCATCCATATGGACGTCGACGCCGAAGACCTGCGCAAGATGGCTGCTGCGGTGGAAGAGACAATCAACGCCGAGTTGTTTGTCAAGACCATCATTGGTATTGGCAGCGTTGTGACGCACCTCAAAGACTTGGCGACCTCGTACAAAGAGGCGCAAATTGCCATCGACGTGGGTAAGGTCTTTGACACGGAAAAGACCATTTTGAACTTTGAAAGTCTCGGCATTGGCCGTTTGATTTATCAGCTCCCGGTCACGATGTGTGAAATGTTCCTCTCGGAAGTGTTTAAGAAAAACTCCATCGACGCGCTGGATCAAGAGACGCTCTTTACGATTCAGAAGTTTTTTGAAAACAGCCTCAATGTTTCGGAAACGTCCCGGAAGCTCTTTGTCCACCGCAACACGCTCGTGTATCGGCTGGAGAAGATTCGAAAGCTGACCGGGCTTGATTTGCGTGAATTTGACCACGCGATCATCTTCAAGGTGGCCATGATGGTCAAGAAGTATCTGGTCTCGCGCGAGGACAACTACTAAAAAGCTATTGGGGGGAAACAACGGTTTCCCCCCAATAGAGAATGAAAGAATCTTGAAACCCTTGCATTGATCCAAATTCCACTTTAGGGCCATTGGATCGCGGGGGGCTTACAACATGGGTAAAGGGGGAGGGGTTGCTGTTTGGTTTCTTTCACGGATGTGGCAAAATCCTATGACAACGGCACAAAAGCGCTTAAGGGTGTTACCCTTACGATAGAGGACGGCGAGTTTGTATTTTTGGTGGGGCCGTCCGGTTCCGGAAAGTCCACCATCATTAAGCTTATGACCGGTGAGATTCGGCCCAGTGAGGGCAAGATTTCAGTCAACGGCTACAGCATCAATGGCATCAAAGACAAGACCATACCGTATTTGCGGCGTACTTTGGGCGTTATTTTTCAAGACTTCCGGTTGATTGAAAAAAAGAGCGTCTATGAAAACGTCGCTTTTGCCATGCGTGTCGTCGGTGCGTCTCCGCGGGAAATCCGGATGCGTGTGCCTTATGTGCTTGATCTCGTCGGGCTGACACACAAGTCCCGCCGACGGCCCCATGAGCTCTCAGGCGGTGAGCAGCAGCGCGTGGCCATCGCGCGCGCGATCATCAACAACCCTAAAATCATCATCGCCGATGAGCCGACGGGGAACCTCGACCCCGCGCGCAGCTTGGAAATCATGACGCTGCTTGAGCGGATTAACACGTTGGGGACAACCATCCTTGCGGTTACGCACGAAAAGGAGCTGGTCAACCGCTTTGCCAAGCGCGTCATCACCATCGACGCCGGGCGCATGGTCAGCGATAGGACAGGCGGGTATTATCATCATGAAACGATATGAGACAAAATACTTTGTACAGGAGGGCATACGCGGCGTCTTCCTGCACGGGTTTGTGAGTTTTGCCGCTGTGGGTGTCATCGTGGCCTGTCTGCTGATCATGGGCAGTGTCGCGTTGCTTGCGTACAATGTCGACCAAATCATCCAGGGAATCCAGGAAGAAAACGTTGTAATGGTGATCATCGACGAAACCCTGATCGGCTCGGAAGCCCGTAGCGTCGGTACACGCATCAATGCGCTGGACAACATCGCCGACAGCGTCTATGTCTCCAAAGATGAGGCGCTTCAAAGCTTTTCAGAGACGATCGAGCCGAAATATCGCTCGCTGATCGATGGTTTGGTCAATGACAACCCCCTGCGCGACCGTTTTCTTGTACATCTGATTGATTTAAATGAAATGGCAAACACCGTGGCAGCACTTGAGAAGGTGCCGGGCGTAGCGGCGGTCAACGCCAAGATCGACAGCGCGGAAAAATTTATCGACGTGCGCAATGTTGTCAATAAAATTTGTCTGGTACTGATCATTGTGCTCATGGGCGTTTCGATTTTCATCACGTCCAATACGATCAAACTGGCGACCTTCGACCGGCGTGAGGAAATCGGCATCATGCGCGTCGTCGGCGCCACCAAACGCTTCATCCGCTGGCCGTTTGTCATAGAGGGCTTTATTCTCGGTTTGGTCGGCGCGGTCGTGGCCTTCATTTTGCAGATGAACGTTTACTCGATGCTACTTGGGGACATCATCTCGGGCCTCAGTGGCGTCGTGAGGGTAAATACCATTGCGTTTGGTGAGATCTTTTGGCCGGTTTTGCTGATCTTCCTGCTGGCCGGTTTCCTTGTCGGTGTCTTCGGCAGCGTCTTTACGATTCGTAAGTTTTTGAAAGTGTGATTTATTTCATTGAAACACTGAGGTTTTTCCATGAAATAAATTCACCCCACAGGCGGATTCATTCAGCCGCAGGGGTATCCCCGTTCCCTCGCATTGTATACTATTTTGAAAGTATATTTTTAAAATAATCTCTACATAGGTTGGTGTTACCCTATGAACAAAAAAGCTCGCATTTTTGCCATCACAGTGGCCATTCTTTTGGTTGTTGCGATGCTGCTTGGCATTGTGCTCTCGTTTGTTTCCCCGGCAAGCGCCGCGCCATCGAGCCCCAAATTGAATACGTTGCGTCAAAATGCCTCGGCACTGGCCGCGGAGCGCAAAAACATTCAGCGGGAAATCGAGCAAAATAAGCGGGATAGGGCCACGGCAATCGAGCAAAAGAAGGCCATCGACCAGCAGGTTGAAAACACCAGCCTGCAAATTGAGACCATCGAGGCGCTGATCGATGAGCTTGGGGCGGAGATTGCGCTCAAACAGGTCGAACTGGAGCAAGCGCTTGAAAACCAGGCGCGGCAAAATGAAATCTTCCGTGTGCGCGTGCGCGCGATGGAAGAGGCCGGTGACATGCAGTATCTGGACGCGCTGCTCGACGTGGACAACTTCTCCGAATATCTTGGGCGTGCCAGCACGATCCAGGAGATCATGGACTACGACCGCAACCTGATGGATGAAATGCAGCGGACGAAAGAGGCCATTGAAGAGGCCAAAACCACGCTGGAGAGCGACCGGGTCGAACAACTGGACGCTCGTGCCGTTTTGGAAGAGCAGAAGGCGGCCCTCATTGAGCAGAGCGCCGAGCAAGTTCGCATGATTGAAGAGCTTGAAAACGAAGAGGCGACGTATGAGGCGGCCATGGACGCCGCCGAAAAGGCGCAGAATGAATTGCAGGTGCAAATTGACAAAGAACTGAAGGAACTGGCCGCGCAGCAGAAGCGCGTCACCTATATCGGCGGCACGTATACCTGGCCGCTGCCGGGCTATACGAGCACTGGCTCCGGATTCGGTTACCGCATACACCCGGTTTACAAAACGAGGCGGATGCACACGGGTGTCGATGTTGGTGCGCCGCGAGGCACAAAAATCGTTGCGGCCAATGGGGGTACGGTACTCAAAGCTGGGTATAATTCCGGCGGATACGGCAATTACGTTGTCATCGACCACGGCGGTGGACAGACCACGCTGTACGCGCATATGAGCAAAGTATTGACGAGCGTCGGCGCGGTGGTCGGCAAAGGCGACACAATCGGCCTTGTAGGCTCCACGGGTGTTTCCACCGGCAATCACCTGCACTTTGAGGTTCGTGTGAACGGATCGGCGCAGGATCCGATGAAGTACTTTACCCGAGGGTAAAATGTATCTTCGCCCAAAGCAGGCTTTGTGAGGTCTTTTTGACAGTGAATATTTTGTACTTATCCCCCGCCGTAGGCGGGGGATAAGACCCAATCAGATAGCATTGTTTTTAGGAGTGTACCCATGAAGAAAACCTTTACAGGCGGCACGGTGTTCGCTCTTGCGCTCTTGGTTGCCACGGCTACGTATATCATTACGTTTGCAAGCACCTACAATAAGTTTAGCGAAGAGACCACTCTATTTCAGACAGAGCGGGAAGAAGTCGAAAAATTCATCGAGGTGCGCAAAACCATCCGTGAGCAGTTCGTCGGCGAGGTTGACGATGAAAAGTTGATGGATGGCGCGCTGCGCGGTATGGTCGGAGCGCTTGGGGACCAATACTCACACTATCTCTCGGTAGAAGAGTATGAAGAGTTTTTGCAAGACAGCAGTGGCCAGTATGTTGGCATTGGGGTCAGCGTAGGTCTTTCGGAAGAGGGCAACCTCGTTGTCACGGAGGTTATCGACGGTTCGAGCGCGCAAGCTTGCGGCATCAGTCCGTTGGATCAGATTGTGGCCGTGGAAGGCAAAGTGGTTTCTCAAATGGGCTTCCAGGCGGCCATCAGCG
>CAYWWF010000190.1:0-4269 GCA_964461745.1 uncultured Oscillospiraceae bacterium
GAACAGGCGTGCTTGCACGCCGCACCAGCAAAAAGAGCTCGAGTCCAAAAGACTCGAGCTCTTTTTGCTGGTGCGGTCACCGGGACTTGAACCCGGATGGTATAACCACACGCCCCTCAAACGTGCGCGTCTGCCAGTTCCGCCATGACCGCGCCGGACTTCAGAAAGCTTACTCATTATAGCAACGATGAAAAGCGTTGTCAAGATCCCATTTTCAACACATGACGATGTTTGTAGACATAGTCCACGCCGGACCAAAGCGTTACAAGTACCATGAACCAGACAACGAGATCCCCAACCTTGAGCGTATCCACGACGAAAATCTCACCTTGCCCTGTGAGCAAAAAAGCGATGCAAAAAATCTGAATCACGGTTTTGATTTTACCAGACAAACCTGCCGCGATGACTTGCCCGTCAAGGACAGCCACCGTGCGCAAAGAGGTCACCAAAAACTCGCGGGCGATGATCAAAATGGCGGGTACAGCGGCCATTTGCCCAAACTGGACAAAAAACAAGATGGCGGCCGTCACAAGCAACTTGTCAGCGACGGGATCCATGAACTTACCGAAATTGGTCACCTGGCCCATGCGTCGCGCGACATATCCATCCACGGCGTCTGTGAGACTGGCGACGATAAACAGGGCCAGCGCCAAGATTTCCGAATACGGGATTTTTGAAACCATGGCGAGCATGAAGACCGGAACCAGTGCGATGCGCGCCAAAGTGATGCGATTGGCTATGGTCATGTAGTTGACTCCTTCCAGAGCTCGTTTTCAAGGCGATACCGCGCAATTGGGCTTGTGTCAGATTGGTGTGGGAGTTGCGCGACGTTGCCCTAACGCGGGCGGGGGACCCACTTTCCTACTGGATCACCGTCGGTGACACCGGTGATGTAAACGTCCGCAAATGTGCCGACAGGCAGTTTGCGGCGCGCAGTGAAGAGTACGCGGCCGTCGACATCGGGGCTGTCGGCCCAGGTGCGTCCGATGTAACGCTCGGTTTCACGGTCAAAACCATCGATGAGGACAGAAAGGGTACGGCCAATCAGCGAAGCGGAAAAGCTGCCTAGGATCTCATGCTGCAAATCAAGCAAAATCTCCATTCGCTTTTGCTTTACATCCTCGTCCACCTGATCGGGCATCGCGGCCGCGGGGGTACCCTCCTCGGGCGAGTAGGTGAATACGCCCGCGCGCTCCCAGCGTGTCTCGCGTAGAAAGTCACAGAGGGCTTCAAAGTCCGCCTCCGTCTCTCCGGGCAGTCCCACGATGATTGAGGTGCGCAGAACCGCATCGGGGATGTTTCGCAGACGCTTTACAAGCGCCTCTATGTCACCACGGGTACCGCGTCGGTTCATCGCGCACAGCAGGGGGTCAGAGATGTGCTGGATCGGGATGTCAAAGTATTTCACGATCTTTGGTTCGTTTTCCATAACGCCGATGAGTGTCTCGTCCATCTCATCGGGATAGAGGTAGTGGAGCCTCAGCCACTGGACGCCGTCCAGCGCGCAAATCGCGCGCAGTAGCGCGGGCAGTTGGCACTCTCCATATACGTCCACGCCGTAGCGCGTCGAGTCTTGGGCCACAAGGATGATCTCGCGGGTTCCGTTTTCGGTGAGCCCACGAATTTCCGAGACAATGTCCTCAAGCGGACGACTGCGGTAGGGGCCGCGCAGGGAGGGGATCACACAATAGGCGCAGCGGTTGTCGCAGCCCTCGGCGATTTTGACGTAGGCCGTGTGGCGCGGTGTCGAGACGATGCGCCGTGTGTCCAGCCGCGCGGCCTCCGGCGGGGCAAACAGGCAGGGCGTCTCACCGCCCAACACCGCAAGTACGGCTGGGACAACGTCCTGATAGGAGCCGCAGCCGAGAACACCGTCCACTTCCGGAAGCTCGGTTAAGATTTCCTCGCGGTAGCGCTCAGACAGGCAACCGGCCACCAGAATGTGACCGATGCGGCCCTCCAACTTCAATGTCGCAAGCGCCAGGATTTGATCGATGGCCTCCTGTTTGGCGCTGTCGATGAAGCCGCAGGTGTTCACGATGACCACCCGGGCACGCTCGGGAACGGGCACGATCTCAAAACCAGCCTCACGCAGCAGGAACAACATTTGCTCACTGTTGACCAGATTCTTGGAGCAACCGAGGGAAATCAGCGCGATGGGTATTTCCCGGGGAGTAAATGACGCGGAAATCTGGTGTGTTACATCATTACACAAGTAATGTGCTGGACTTTCCGGCGTCAGATCGAGTCGATCGGTGTTGGCCTGCGGCGCATTGGGGTATCCATTGTTTGGAAAATTCATGGAGCCTCCGAATCAAGCAAATGGTTGTCCCGGTAAAGGGAAGGGGCACATGGCGTGCGCACAGAGAAACACGAGACAAACGAACCTATCTCCAAGACAAGTTCGGGGTGTTACAGTCTATGAGGCTAAGGTGCTAGTGAGTCAAAAATCGTAGCGTGAGGGTGAAATTGGATATTCTTGAAAATGAGAACAGCATAAGGGTAGTGGGGGTAAATGCTTTTATGGTTTTTCAAAAGTTTCCGCAGATTCATCATCCGCCGCTTGTGAGTCGGAAAGACGATCCAGCGCGGCGCGGATGTCACTAAAGTCAAAGCCACGGCGAAATAGCGCGTCGGTCAAGCGGCGGCGCTGCGCTTCGTCATAACCGCGATAGGCTTGGCTTTGAAGCCAGGTGTCCATCGCCTCGTCCATCGGCGGCAGATGGGAGAGCACCGGATCTATGACATCGTCCTCAAGACCCCGGCGGCGCAGTTCACGAGCAATTCGGTAAGGCCCGTAGGCGCGGGATAGGTACCAGGAAGTCAAGTCCTCGGCAAGCTTTGCGTCGTTTAGGTAGCCGAGTTCGATCAGCCAGTCCGTTGCTGCCAGTGCATCTGCTTCCTCAAAGCCGCGCGCCTCCAGCTTTTCAAAAACCTCTTGTACAGACAGAGGGCGGCGCGCGAGCATCCGCAGTGCGGCGGCGCGCACCTTCTCGGAGGGCCCGAAGTCATCCCCCGCCGTATCTTGTGGGTTACGAGGCATCGTCGGCCTTTGCGGTTGTGGTAGCGGCGTTGTCATCATCGAAATCGGGGTCGAGGTCCGGATTTACTTTGATGCCTTGTCCGGCCGCGGCCGTCGCGCGGGTGCGCTTGGCGGGCTTGGACATCGTCAGGGTGGAGGCGTTGGCGCGAATCTCGTCCTCAAGCTTCTGGCAGAGATCGGGATGCTCCTTGAGATAACGGCGCGCGTTGTCGCGTCCCTGGCCGAGACGGGTTTCACCGGCGGCAAACCAGGTGCCGCTCTGACGCACCAGCCCCAGACGGATACCAAGATCGATGATTTCTCCGGTATGAGAAATCCCTTCTCCGAAAAGGATTTCAACGGTGCAAAAACGGAATGGCGGTGCCGTTTTGTTTTTGACAATTTTGATGTCGGTCATCGCGCCCACGGTGTCGCTGCCGACGAGGATCGGAGAACCCTTTCGCACGTCGATGCGCACGCTGGAATAGAACTTCAGCGCGCGGCCGCCCGTTGTGACTTCGCTCGGGCCATAAGGCTTGACGGACTCACGCAACTGGTTGATGAACACGGCGACCGTGTTTGTCTTAGAGAGCGAACCGGCGAGCTTACGCATCGCCTGGGACATCAGGCGCGCGTGTAAGCCCATGACCGAGTCGCCCATGTTGCCTTCGAGTTCGGCGCGGGGCACCAGCGCGGCGACGGAGTCAATGACAATGACGTCGAGTGCGCCGCTGCGCACGAGGGCTTCGCAGATTTCCAAAGACTGTTCGCCGTTGTCTGGCTGGGCGACAAGCAAGCTGTCCAAGTCTACGCCAAGGCTCTGCGCGTACACGGGATCGAGCGCGTGCTCAGCGTCGATGAATGCGGCTTCGCCGCCGTTTCTCTGCGCGGAGGCGATGACATGCAGCGCAAGCGTTGTCTTACCCGAAGACTCCGGGCCAAAGATCTCCACGATGCGGCCCCGGGGCAGGCCGCCGATGCCAAGCGCGAGATCCACGGAAATCGAACCGGTCGAAAGCGCGCTGACAGCAAAACCGGAATCGTCTCCCATGCGCATGATGGCGCCTTTGCCATGTATTTTCTCAATCTGATCGATCGCGGTTTGCAGAGCTTTTTGCCGATGATCCGAATTTTTTGTGTCGGTCGGCGCGATGTACGGCGGGCGACTGGTGGCCAAAGTATCCTCCCCATGCGAGCACAGGCGATAAGGCGTAAAGGAATATCACTGTACTCTTGCCGCATTTTCG
>CAYWWF010000191.1:0-4216 GCA_964461745.1 uncultured Oscillospiraceae bacterium
CTGGATACCGAACATGTGCCTGAGCGCAGCCATCCGTTTGACCATACAAACGCCTTTCGGGAAGATGTCGTCCGGGATTCCTTCGATCCGGCGCTGATCCTGTTAAACGCCCCAGACAAAACGGAAACATGCTTTAAGGTGCCCAAAACGCTGGGATGAGGGGGAGTGGACATGCAAGAAATGAACGCGCTCGAGCTTTCCGCCGCCATCCGGGATCGGCGCATTGGCGTCATGGAAGCGGTCGAGGCCTATTTGCACCAAATCGAGAAGACAGATGCCACACTGCACGCCTTTTTGCGCGTTGTCGCACCGGAAGCGAAAGCCCGTGCGGAGGCTGTGCAGAGGCAAATCGACAACGGCGAGCCTCTTTCACCGCTGGCCGGGGTGCCCGTTGCGCTCAAAGATAACCTCTCTACAAAGGGAATCCCCACCACCTGCGCGTCCAACATCTTAGGAAACTACACGCCCGTGTTCAACGCGACGGTGGTTGACCGGCTCGAACAGGCGGGCTTAATTGTTGTGGGCAAACTGAATATGGATGAGTTTTCGATGGGCGGCTCGTGTGAAACCGGGGCCTTTGGGGCAGCACACAATCCGTGGGACACCTCGCGTGTGCCCGGCGGCTCCTCGGGCGGCGCGGCCGCGGCGGTCGCCGCGCGGGCAATCCCACTGACCATCGGCTCGGACGCGGGTGGCAGCATCCGTCAGCCCTGTAGCTTTTGCGGTGTGACCGGTATCAAGCCGACCTATGGTGCGGTGTCGCGCTATGGGCTTGTGGCCTACGCGTCCTCGCTCGATCAGATCGGCCCCGTGGGGCTCACCGTAGACGACTGCGCGGCGGCTTTGTCGATCCTCTCCGGGCCGGACGAGAAGGACAGCACCTGCGTCATTCCAGAGCCCTTTTCATTTGACACAAAAAGCCGAGAACGGCTGGACGGTGTGAAAATCGGCTTGCCCCAAAACTACTTTGAGAACGGGCTCGCTGAAGAGGTGAAACTAAGTGTTTTGCGCGCCGCGAAGCAGTTTGAAGCACTCGGTGCACAGGTGGAAGAATTCGATATGCCACTCATGGCGTACACCGTTTCGGCCTATTACATCATCGCCTGCGCGGAAGCGTCCTCCAACCTGTCGCGCTACGACGGTGTGCGGTATGGATATCGCAGTTCGGAAGCCGAGACGCTCTCTGACGTCTATCGGTTGTCCCGCAGTGAGGGTTTCGGGCTTGAGGTCAAGCGGCGCATCATGCTTGGCTCCTTTGTGCTGTCTTCGGGTTACTATAACGCTTACTACAAGAAAGGCTTGCAAGTGCGCGCACTGCTCAAAGACGCCTACAGGAGCCTGTTTGCGCGCTATGATATGATTCTCTCGCCGGTAGCCCCGACCACGGCGTACAAAATCGGCGAAAACATAGACGACCCCGTCAAGATGTACATGGGGGACATCTACACTGTGTCCGTAAATCTTGCGGGTCTGCCCGCGGTATCCTTGCCCTGCGGCTTTGACCATCAGGGGCTTCCGATTGGCTTCCAGCTCATCGGCGACGCGTTTTCCGAGGGCAAACTCGTGGAGGCCGGACGTGTGTACCAACGGTACACAGATTTCCACTCAAAACGGCCCGGGGAGGTGGAGATATGACCTGGGAAATGGTCGTCGGTTTGGAGGTGCACGCCGAGCTGTCCACGAAATCCAAGCTGTTCTGTGGTTGCACGACGGCGTTTGGCGGAGGGCCCAACACGCATGTCTGCCCGGTCTGTTTGGGACTGCCGGGGTCGCTGCCGCGGCTCAACCGCGCGGTGGTGGACTACGCCCTGCGTCTCGGTCTGGCGCTCGGTGGTACCATTACGCAGTACAGCAAGTTTGACCGCAAGAATTATTTTTACCCCGATCTGCCCAAGGCCTATCAGGTCTCCCAGCTTTACGCGCCGATCTGCCGCGACGCCCATCTTGACATCGACGTGGGCGGGTCGAAAAAGCGCATCGACATCCGGGAAATCCATATGGAAGAGGACGCGGGCAAGCTCCTGCACGACCCTGAGGAAAACTGCACGTGGATCGATTACAACCGCTGTGGTGTGCCGCTCTTGGAAATCGTATCTGAGCCGGACTTTCGCCATGGCGCGGAGGTCATTGCCTATTTGGAGGCGCTTCGGGAAACTTTGCTCTATCTGGATGTCTGCGACTGCAAAATGCAGGAGGGCTCCCTGCGCGCGGACATCAACCTCTCGGTTCGGCCCCAGGGGGAGCACGGTTTTGGTGTGCGCACGGAGATGAAGAATCTCAATTCCTTCAAGGCCATCGGGCGGGCCATGGATTTCGAGGCCGCGCGGCAGATCAAGATCCTCGAGGCCGGCGGGCGCATTGTGCAGGAAACCCTGCGCTGGGACGACGACAAAGGCGTTGCGTTGTCGATGCGTACGAAAGAAAACGCGCAGGATTACCGCTATTTCCCGGAGCCAGATCTGCTGCCGATGGAGATTGAGGACGCTTGGATTGAAACAATACGGCAATCACTGCCGGAACTGGCTGGGCAAAAGCGGGAGCGGTATCGCCGTGATTTTGGACTGAGTGCTGTGGACGCCGCAACGCTCACGAGTCACAAGACCCTGTCCAGCGCCTTTGAAAGCATCGCCCGGAAGAGTGGAGAACCGCGTGAGGCGGCAAATTTGATGACGGGTGAAATTTCCCGCCTGATGAACCGGAACAATATATTGCCCGAACAGCTCGCCGTGGATTGTGACAAGCTTGCAACGCTCATCGGCTTTGTAACCGCCGGGAAGATCAACCGGAACGCCTACAAGGAGACGGTGGAGGCGGTGTTTCTGTGTGACGCGGAGCCTGAGGACTATATCACGGACAACAAGCTTTGGATGCGAACCGATGGGGAAGACGTGCGTGTGGCCGTTGAGGCGGTGCTCATGGCCAATCAGAAATCCGTAGCCGAGTACCGCGACGGCAAGGAGAAGGCCTTTGGCTTTTTGATGGGCCAGGCGATGAAACAACTAGCGGGTCAGGGGAACCCGGCGGTTGTGAGGCAGGTGCTGGAGGAGATGCTGGGTAGAGAAGTGTAAAAGAGATAGGTATTAGACGAAAAACGGGCGAACGCAGTTCGCCCCTACACAACATGCGGTGTCTCATACGCTTGTGATACCGCCGTATGTAGGGGCGAACTTGGTTCGCCCGCGTATTGTCACAGCCCCTTTTTCTACCCCCGCATCGGCCTCATATTTACACCCCTCTCCAGCAAATACCCCTTCAGTTCCCCCACTGAGTAATTTCGTTCCAGCCTCGGTGAGTAGAGCATACTGCTGATGATGGCGGCCTGTGCCCCAGTTTCAAGAAACAGGGTTTCTAAGTGTTCGGGTTTGCCCGCGCCGCCAGAGGCGATGAGCGGGACGGAAACCGCGTCGGCGGCCAGGCGGGTGATCTCCAAGTCGTAACCCATGAGTGTGCCGTCGCCGTCGATGCTGTTGAGGCAGATTTCGCCCGCGCCCAGTTCCTGTCCCCGTTTGATCCATGCAATGGCGTCGAGTCCCGTTGCGACACGCGCGCCGTCGATGTAGACCTCATAACCGCTTGGGATGCGCTCTGTCTTCTCTACACGTTTCACCTGTGTTGAGAGCACAATGCACTGGGAGCCAAAGGCTTTCGCGCCCTCAGCGATGATCTGCGGATTGCGCACGGCCATTGAGTCGATGCTGATTTTTTCCGCGCCGGCCTTGAGGACTTCGTACATATCCTCAATCGTCTTGATGCCGCCGCCTACGGTAAACGGGATAAACACACAAGCGGCGACCTTTTTAACAGTCTCTATATCGATTTTGCGCTTTTCTGCGCTGGCTTTGATGTCGTAAAATATGAGTTCGTCGATTTGCTTTTCATAGACAATCCGGGCCAGTTCTTCGGCCGGGGCCACCTCGATGTTGTCTTGGAAATTTACGGCCTTGGTCACAACGCCGTTTACAATGTCAAAACAGGCGATCAGTCGTTTGGTGAGCATCAGTTTCCTACCTTCCCAGCCGGAGGAAGCCGTCCAAAAGGGAAAGGCCCGCCTCGCCGCTTTTTTCAATGTGGAACTGTGTGGCGTAGATGTTGTCTTTGCGTACCGCCGCGGCAAACGGGCCGTTGTAGTCGGCACGGCCCCAAATCACGCTTTCGTCGGTTGGCGTGACAAAGTAGGAGTTTACAAAGTAGAAATAGTCTTCATGCCCTGCGGGGC
>CAYWWF010000192.1:0-4194 GCA_964461745.1 uncultured Oscillospiraceae bacterium
TTCTGTTCCCCCGCCTACGGCGGGGGAACAGAAAATAACCAAACCTTACCCTTTGCACTTGGTAAACAACAGAGACGCGTTGTGTCCACCAAAGCCCATGGAGTTGGACAGCGCGGCATCCACCACACATCCACGCGCCTTCTTGGGCACAAAATCCAAGTCGCATTCCGGATCCGGATTCTCCAAGTGAATGGTCGGCGGCAAAATGTCACGTTCGATGGCCAGGATGCTGGCCGCCGCCTCCACACCGCCGGCTGCACCCAACAGATGTCCAGTCATGGACTTGGTAGAACTGACCGCGACCTTCTTCGCATGTTCTCCAAGGGCCGCGTGAATCGCGCGAACTTCGACGGCGTCGTTGAGCGGGGTGCCGGTACCGTGGGCGTTGATGTACGAAATATCCTCCGGCGTAAGTCCCCCCTGCTCCATCGCCAGGCGCATGGCGCGCGCGGCACCGCGTCCATCGGGATCGGGCCCCGTTATGTGATAGGCATCGGAAGTGGCACCGAAACCCTTCATCTCGGCGTAGATGTGCGCGCCGCGAGAAACAGCGCTCTCATACGACTCGAGCAACAGAATGCCCGCGCCCTCGCCCATGATGAAGCCGTTTCGGCGGCTGTCAAACGGCAGGAGTCCGAGCGTCGGGTCTTCCGCCTCGCTCAGTGCCGTCATGTTGACAAAACCGGCCAGCGCCAGCGGCGTAATCGTCGCTTCCGAGCCACCGGCCAGACAGGCGTCAAGCTCGCCGCGCTGAATCGCGTGGAACGCTTCACCGATGGCGTGCGCGCCCGTTGCGCAGGCGCTGACCGGGCAATAGGTCAAGCCCCGCAGACCGTAGCGTATGGAGATGACACCGGAGGCCATGTTGGAAATCATCATCGGAATGAAGAAGGGCGAGACACGGCCCGGACCTTTTTCATAGTACTTCTGGTGTTCTTGCTCAAGCGTAATGAGTCCGCCGATGCCGCTGCCAATGATCGCACCGAAGCGATCGCGGTCAATGGTATCCACGCCGGGCCCCGCGCCGTCCATGGCCAGGCGCGCCGCCGCCACCGCAAACTGACAGTAGCGATCGTTGCGTCGGTACTCCTTTTTCTCCATGAAGTCTTCCGGATGGAAATCCAGAATCTCTCCGGCCAGCTTGGCCTTATGCCCGGAAGTATCAAAGCTCTGGATCGGACGAAGTCCGCAGACACCGTCTGTAATGCTCTGCCAAAACGCTTCCAACCCGATGCCGACGGGTGTTACAACGCCGATACCGGTTACGACTACACGCTTCAAGAAAACCACTCCATAACCCTGGGGTCGGCAAGCAAACACCGACGCCCGAAAATATCATGACAAAACAAAATCGAAATCGATGACCTCAGAGGGCAAGCCCGCCGTCCACCAAAATGACCTGACCGGTCACATAGGCGCTGCGCGGAGATGCCAGGAAGGCGACCACCTGCGCGACTTCGTCCGCCGCGCCGAAACGCCCCAGCGTGATGCGCGATAGGATGGCCTCTTTGTGCGCGTCGGCCAGAGCATCTGTCATGTCCGTCTCAATGAGGCCGGGCGCGACGGCGTTGCAGGTGATGCCCCGCGCGCCAAGCTCCTTGGCTGCCGCCTTGGTCAGACCAATCAGGCCCGCTTTGGACGCGGCGTAATTGGCTTGACCGAGATTGCCGCTTACCCCGGCCACGGAAGATATGTTGATGATTCGGCCTTTTCGTTTGCGGAACATTACGGGCGTGACCTGCCGCATGAGGTAGTACGCGCCGTTTAAGTTCGCGGAGATGACGTCATTCCACTGCTCGGTTTTCATGCGTACAAGCAGATTGTCACGCGTAAGTCCCGCGTTGTTGACAAGCACATCGATGGTACCAAACTCGTCGATTGCTGCCTTTACAATGCGCTCCGCGGAAGCCTCTTCGGACACGTCGGCGGCCATGTAGGACACACGCGCGCCGAGAGCGCGGCAGGACTCCGCAACGACTTCCATCAAATCGAGCTTACCAAAGCAAGTTAAAAACAAATCAAAACCGTCCGCCGCCAGCGTGCGCGCAATCGCCGCACCAATACCGCGGGAAGCGCCGGTTACCAGAGCCACTTCGCGTTCCATGATGCTCCTCCTCTATGTTGCTCAAAGACCAAACCGGCCCGGAAGCTTGGTTACGCACTGCTCCGCCTCCGCAAACATACGCTGGATGATCTCAGCCGCAGGAGCCCTTCCTTTGACCAAACCCGCGATTTGCCCGGCCATGAAAGATCCGTTTTCGCGGTCGCCTTCTCGTACCGCGCGGCGCAGAGAGCCGGCCGCAAAGCGCTCAAGTTCTTCAAAGCCCTCGCCGTTTTTCTCGCGCTCGTCGTAGGCCCGGACAAAGGCGTTTTTGAGTTGTCGAATCGGATGACCTCCGGCCCGTCCGGTTACCGCCGTCGCGATATCGCTGGCGGCGATGACTTTTTCCTTATAGGTTTCATGCACGGTACACTCGTCAGCCACAAGGAAAGCCGTTCCGCACTGCACGCCTTCGGCCCCCAGCGCAAACGCAGCGGCCACAGCGCGCCCATCCGCGATGCCACCGGCGGCGACCACGGGAATCGACACCGCGGAGACCACCTGGGGCACGAGTACCATCGTCGTCAGTTCACCGATGTGGCCCCCGGCCTCGCAACCCTCGGCCACAATCGCCGACGCGCCGAGTTTTTCCATGCGGCGCGCCATCGCCACGGACGCTACGACAGGTACTACGCGCAGACCTTGACCGAGCCAAGCTTCCATAAATCGCCCCGGGCTGCCCGCACCGGTCACAACGACGGGAACTTTTTCATCGATAACAAGTTGCGCCAAATCGTCGGCAAACTCGCTCATGAGCATGATATTCAAACCAAAGGGTCGGTCGGTCAGTGCGCGCGCCTTCCGAATCTCCTCCCGCACGACGTCGACCGGGGCCGCACCCCCGGCCAGCAGGCCAAGCCCACCGGCGTTCGAGACAGCGGCGGCCAGTGACGCGTCGGAGACCCAGGCCATGCCGCCGCAGATGAGCGGATACTCAATGTCAAAAAGTTCTGTCAAACGTGTATGCATCATGTGCGTTCACTCCACTCAAAAATCATGGCGCCGTAAGTGAGGCCGCCGCCAAAACCCACCATGAGCAAGCGCTGACCCGGCTGAAGTTTGTTTTCACGGTGCAGGCCGTCGAGGCACACGGGGATACCGGCACTGGAGATGTTCCCGTACCGCTCGATGGTGGTAATGAGTTTCTCGGGCGCGATGCCGTGCCGGTCTCTGACGGCGTTGAGGATGCGCAAATTGGCTTGATGCGGTATGACAAAATCCATGTCGTCCATCGTAAGCCCCGCGGCCGCAAGCACGCGGTCGGTCGCCTCCGGCATGGCCTTCACGGCAAATTTATAGACTTCTTTCCCGTTCATTTCGATGTGTTTCCCCAGCAGGATGCGAAGGTTTTCTCCGCCGTCACCACAAGAGGCCAAGAAGGAACTGATATACCCGCCGGGCCGCTCACCGGCCTCAAGCACCACGGCGCCCGCGCCGTCTCCAAACAAGATGCAGGTGGAGCGGTCGGTGTAATCGGTAACATTGGAGAGTTTTTCACAGGCCACGACCAGAGCGCGCCGCACAGCACCTGTAAGGATGTACCGTGTTGCGATGTCCATGCCGTAAATGAAGCCCGTACAGGCCGCGCTGATGTCCAGACAAAACGCGCGGCGCAAACCCAAACGTTTTTGCAGGTCACAAGAGAGAGAGGGCACGATGTTTTCAGGCGTGGCCGTAGACAGCACCACCATGTCAATGTCTTCTACTGAAAGCCCCGCCTGTGTGAGCGCGGCGGCAGCGGCCTGCTCGGCCATGTCCAAAACAGGGATGTCCCGGGCCAAGCGGCGCTCCGAAATGCCGGTTCTCGAGGAAATCCACTCGTCACTGGTGTCCACCATCTGCGAGAGATCGTCATTCGTGAGGACATGCGGCGGAAGATAACTTCCCGTGCCGACAATATGTGCGTTCAAAACCGTAAAACACCCACTTGCATCTCAAAATGATTGTGTTATAATCAAAACCAATTCGACTCGACTTGGCTCGACAAAAAGGCTGTCCACCCAGTGGTTGTATGAGCACTTGGAGCCAGGATCATTATATGGGGCTGTGAACACAATGTCAACCCTCGCTTTTCTCTTCCCCGGACAAGGGGC
>CAYWWF010000193.1:0-4142 GCA_964461745.1 uncultured Oscillospiraceae bacterium
TGATCGAGCCGACAAACACGCCGTGGTTCCAGTCGCGGGATTGGTACACGAGGGGTGCCGTTTTGGCGCGGCGACCACCGAAGACAATCGCGGAAATCGGCACGCCTTCCGGCGCTTCAAACTTATCGGAAATGCAGGGGCACTGCGACGCGGGCGCGGTGAAGCGAGAGTTGGCGTGGGCGCCTTTGCTGCCGTCGGTGCAGTCCCACTTCTCGCCCTTCCAGTTGAGCGCGTTTTTCGGCGGGTTCTTGTCGAGACCTTCCCACCACACGGTGTTGTCGTCGAGGTTGTGGACGACGTTTGTAAAGATGGTATTTTTCTTTGTGGTGAGCAGCGCGTTCGGGTTGGACTTCATGTTCGTACCCGGCGCGACGCCAAAGAAACCGGCTTCGGGGTTGACAGCCCAGAGGCGGCCGTCTTCACCAATGCGCAACCAGGCGATGTCATCGCCGACGCACCAAACTTTGTAGCCCTTCTTGGCGTAAACTTCCGGGGGAATCAGCATGGCCAGGTTGGTCTTGCCGCAAGCAGAGGGGAACGCGGCGGCCAGATAGCGGACTTCACCCTGGGGATTTTCAATGCCGAGGATCAGCATATGCTCAGCCATCCAGCTCTCCTGACGGCCAAGGTAGGAGGCGATGCGCAACGCAAAGCACTTTTTGCCCAGAAGGACGTTGCCGCCGTAACCGGAGTTGATGGACCAAATCGCATTGTCCTCGGGGAAGTGAACAATATAGCGGTTTTCCTCGTCGATGTCGGCTTTGGCGTGCAGGCCGCGCGTAAAGTCGCTCGGATCCTTCGACGCGTCGAGACAATTCATCACGCGCTGGCCGATGCGGGTCATGATGGCCATATTGAGTACGACATAGATGGAGTCGGTGAGCTCCACGCCGAACTTGGCAAAAGGAGACTCGGGCACCGTCATCGAAAACGGAATGACATACATGGTACGGCCCTTCATGCAGCCCTTGTAAAGCGCGCGCATTTTGGCGTACATCTCTTGGGGGTCCATCCAATTGTTCGTCGGGCCGGCATCCTCTTTGTTGCGGGAACAAATGAAGGTTCTGTGCTCAACACGGGCCACGTCGTTGACGGCGGTGCGGTGCAAATAGCAACCGGGGAGCAGATCCTGATTGAGCGGTTCGATTTCCCCGATCTCAACGGACTGCTTTCTCAAATCGGCCAATTGTTCCTCGCTGCCATCAATCCATACAATGGAATCCGGCTGGGTCAAGGCCGCAGACTCCTCGACAAAAGCGAGAACGGCTTTATTCTTCGTCATCTCCATGCGTATGCTCCTTCCATGGTAAATTCAATGTATTATATCACAGAAGTTTCATTTTGCAAGCTTTTTCGCTTACGATTTTTACCATAATCAGATGGATTGTCACGGAAATATTATCCAATTGTTTGCATTTCTCTTGGGTGGGGTTCTTTCTCACACACAAGATCTTGATTCAAGAATTATGCAATTTTTCGGCAGAAAATCTAGGACAAGACTAAGATTTTTGAAAGGATGTACTATTTTTTAGACTTGTTCCATACATTGTATTGCCAAGCATACCGAGGGCAACACCGAACTCCTATCGGCACCCACGCGCCCGGCGAAGAAAACCGCGGGGTCTATCGAAACGCTGCCTTCAAATCCGCCGCGCAAGGCAGTGCGTGAGGTTTGGGTCACTCCTGGGCCTCAGTTTTCATGGGAATGTGCCGCAGCGGCAGCGGCGGGATGGGTACTTATGTTCATTTTAACCGCGAAACTCACGCGCAAAAAACTCATTGCCTGTGTCCTTGTCGGCGCGCTGCTGCTCAGCGGGCTCATCGTGCTGGCGGCCAAGGGCGGAGATGTAGAGGCGTCCACGCCGTCCATTTCTTACACGGGCATTGCCTCGAACAACGACCGTATCCAGTTCGTCTCGCAATTCGGCTGGCGCGTCAGCGAAATGCCGGCCGAGTCCCAAGAAGTGCTCATTCCTAAAAACTTCGACGATGTGTTGCAGCAGTATAACGAATTGCAGATGAAGCAGGGGCTGGATCTCAAGAAATACGCGGGCAAACGTGTCATGCGCTATTCCTACCGCATAGAAAACTACGGAGAAAATCAAAGCGACGTTTTTATCGATATGTTTGTCTATAAAGGAAAAGTCATCGGAGGTGACATCCACTCTACGGCACTGGATGGCTTTATGCACGGCTTTGCCAAAGAGGGCTCAACCTTAGCCGAGGGCGAAGACGATTTGGAAATGGGCCCGCAGAACGACACGGCGTTGGCACCTTCAACCTGCTGCTGCGCCATAGAATGCGCATGTACACAGTGCCCTTGCAAAACAACGCCATCGCCCGGGCCCGGAACGCCGGGTATCGTGCCGGATGAAAGCGGCGCACAGGAAGTCTTTGACGCCGGTGATCCCGCTTCGGAAGGTGAAAACGCAAGCGCAGAAAACACGGCGGCTCAGGAAACTTGGGGTGTTTTGGAGCATGAAGGCGATCCCGAGAGCACGAGCGGCAACGCAACGGTCATGTACGGCGAAGGGTTGGAATAAACGCTTTTGGTGCATCCATGACCGCACCCCCGCAGTGTCAGGCAAATGCCTGGTGCCGCGGGGGTGCTTCGTATGCCCTTGTCACATCCCCATGGGGCCTTTGTCGACTTATTTATTGAGCACGAGTCTTCCTCTCAGACTGTAGGCAGTCGGTGTCCCTAATTGAAAAACCAACGAAGCGTTTTTCAAAAACGTAAGCTGGGGCCCCTGTCGGCGCATGGCACCATCAGAAGCCCCCAGCTCATCAAACATTTCCCTCTCCCCTGCCCTATTTCCAAAGCCGGATGTACCCCCACTCCTGGAGCTGCTTTAGGGTGATGGCGACCAGGGGGGCCAGTATAATTCCTAGAATCCCAAGCAACTGAAAACCGACATACATACAGACCAGCGTAACAATCGGATGGAGCCCGATTTGACGGCCGACCAGTTTGGGCTCGCTGAAGCTGCGCGTCAGTGTACAGACCAAAAAGAGCGCCATCATCCCAAAGGCTTGCGTTGTAGAGCCGAGCAGCAAAAGCCCGAGCGCCCAAGGCACCAAGACGAGACCGAGACCGATGACGGGCAAGGCGTCAATCAGCGCCACCAAGGCCGCGGCCAACAGCGGTGTCTGCACTGAAAGCAAGCTGAAACCCAAGCAGAGAATCAAAAAGGTGATCAGCATTAGCAGTGCCTGCGCTTTGAGCCATTTCCCAAGTGTCCCCGTGAGATGACCCTTTGTGCGCAGGATTTTTTCGCGCCATCGCTCGGGGAATTGGCGCAAAATGAAGCGCGCGACACGGGGATAGTCGCTGCTGATGAAGTAAGTGGAGAGTACGCAGGTGATTAAAAACAGAAGCATCGCGGGCACAGCTCCGGCCACACCTCGGATGAAATCGCCGATGAAGGTATACAGGCTTTGGGGAACGCTGATGCCCTCACGGATCAGCTTCTCCCAGGTATTCGTGAGAAAATCCTGTATGGGAACCGGTGCGGCCACAATCAACGTCTGGATGCGCCGTGTCACACGATCAGCCACATCCGGAAGCCCCGCCATCCACTCGGGCAGTTGCTGGAGCAAACGGCCAAGCTCGATAAACACCCGCGCGGCGATCAGATACACAATCCCAAACAGCGCGCCGAAACAAAGCAGGGTGCAGATGGCCGAGGCCGCCCAGCGCGGCAACCGCAAACGTTTTCGCAATAGGGTCACCGCCGGTTCCAGTAGACGCGCCAAAAGCAGCGCAATCAGAAACGGAAGTACAATCACTAACCCCCAGCGAAAAAAGACCCACAATGCAACCAGCACAATGAGAACATAAAAGAGACGCAAAAGTCGTTTTCTCTGCATTTGTTCGGACATAGGGTACCTCAAAAAAGAAGACTTGAAAAACTGGATTTGTTTATGGTATACTATCAAACAACCTTGACGACGCTCAGCGGGTGATGGGTGTCACGGGGGTTTTCCGAGACGCTGTTTGAGTTTTGCAACCATACTCTGTCAGCGCGATGTGCAGAGGCATAAACTTTAAGAGAAGAAGATCGGGTGATGCGGATGATTGGCGTAGCCATATTGGGCTTTGGCGTGGTGGGTTCCGGCGTAGCCGAAATCCTGCTCGAAAA
>CAYWWF010000194.1:0-4139 GCA_964461745.1 uncultured Oscillospiraceae bacterium
TTGCCCATGGCGCGGAACTTTTGATAACGCCCTGCCGCGTAATCCGACTCACGCAACAACCCCTTCAGCGCCTCGGTCACAGCAGACTTGATGGCCATCGCAGATTGCTTAATATTGCGGTGCGCGCCGCCTTCGGGCTCGGGAATGATGCCGTCTATGACACCAAGGCCCAGCAGATCCTCCGCCGTCATCTTCAAATTCGTCGCGGCCTCCAGCTCACGTTCGGGGTCTTTCCAAAGGATACTCGCGCAACCTTTGGGTGAGATGACCGAGTAAATCGCGTTTTCCATCATGAGCACAACGTTTGCCACCGCGATGCCCAACGCGCCGCCGCTGCCGCCTTCACCGAGCACCACAGAAACAATCGGCACATCCAGCGCCATCATTTCATAGAGGTTGCGCGCAATGGCCTCGCCCTGGCCACGTTCTTCGGCTCCGATGCCGCAAAACGCGCCCGAAGTATCGACAAAGGTGATGATCGGGCGACCGAATTTATTGGCCTGCTTCATCAGACGCAAGGCCTTCCGGTAACCTTCGGGATGGGCCATACCAAAGTTTGAGGCGATGTTTTCTCGGGTGTTTTTTCCTTTGACGTGTCCGATCACCGTAACAGGCCGACCGCCCAGTTTGGCGATACCGCCGAGAATGGCCTTGTCGTCGCTGTAGAGTCGATCACCATGGAGTTCAAAGAAGTCTTCAAAAATCAATGGGATGTATTCCCTGAGAGTGGGGCGCCCCCGTTCCCGCACCATGTTCAGTGCGACATTGACTTTGGGGAGGGTTTCTTTGTTTGCGGCCATCAGCGCCCACCCCTTCCATGCCATTTGAGAAGCTTGCCGAGGGTCAAACGCATGTCGCTTCGACGGACAATCGCGTCGACGAAACCATGGCTGCATTGAAATTCGGCGCTCTGAAAATCATCCGGCAAACGATGGTGTATGGTGCCCTCAATGACGCGGCGACCCGCAAAACCCACAAGCGCACGGGGTTCTGAAAGAATGATATCACCGAGCATCGCAAAGCTGGCTGTAACGCCGCCCGTAGTCGGGTCGGTGAGCACGGTGATATAGAGGCCACCGGCGCGGCTATGCGCCTCGACGGCTCCGCTGACTTTGGCCATCTGCATCAGCGACAGAATGCCTTCTTGCATTCGCGCGCCGCCCGACGCCGTAAAGACAATGACCGGAAGATTGTTGTCACGTCCGTATTCAAACAAAAGCGCCAACTTCTCCCCCACGACGCTGCCCATGGACGCCATCATAAAACGGCTGTCCATAACGGCTAGGAGTGTCGGTTGCTCTAGAATGGTACATTGCCCTGTGCAAACCGCCTCGGAAAGCCCCGTACGTTTCTGCAAGACCTTGATCTTTTGATCGTAATCAGGAAATTCCAGAGGGTTTATCGTCAAAAGATCGGTAAACAGCTCCTGATAGCTGTCCTTATCCGCCGTAGCCAAAATGCGCTCCGGCGCAGAGAGGCGCTGGTGGTGCCCGCAACTTGGACACACTTTGAAGGCGTTTTCATAATCGTCTACAAAGGTTTTCTTTTTGCACACCGAACACTCGTGAAACGAATCCGGCGGCCAATCCACTTCGGCCTCGCGGCGAATGCGTTCGGCCAGCGGTACGGAAATGTACCGCGCTTTTTTGAATAAATCCGGCAGCATATGATTCTCCTTCATGCCGTCGGCGTTATACCATTGCGCCCGCAATTCAACATAGAGATACATCGATTTCTCCCCGCTGGACGGGGGAGCATCGATTTCCTATTTTCATTGTCAAAGCATTGGCAAACGCCGGAGCGGTCGGGGTGTATCGATCCCCTTAGGCCGATAGCACCTAAAACTTATGCTCGTTTAGATATTCCACGTTGTAGTTTCCCGCCACAAAGTCGGGTTCACGCAAAATCTGCAGGTGAAAATCCGCTGTGGTTGGGATGCCCTCCACCAAGAATTCAACCAACGCACGCTGGGTACGCGCCAATGCCTCCTGGCGAGTACGGCCATGCACAATCAGTTTGGCCAGCAGCGAATCGTAGAATGGCGGCACCTTGTAATCCTGGTAGATGGCCGAATCCACACGTACACCGGGCCCACCCGGGAAGTTGAGTCCGCGGATCACACCGGGACACGGGGCAAAGTTGCGCGTCGGATCTTCGGCGTTGATGCGGCATTCAATGGCATGACCGACCTGTTTTACATCGGCTTGCGTAAGGCCCAAGGCCTCGCCGGCGGCGATACGAATCTGTTCGGCCACAAGATCAAACCCCGTCACACATTCGGTCACGGGATGCTCCACTTGAATGCGCGGATTCATCTCCATGAAATAGTAATTCCCATCGGGATCTACGAGAAACTCTACGGTACCGGCGTTGTAGTAACCGGTGGCCTTAGCAATTTTGACCGCAGACTCTCCCATCCTCGCGCGCAGTTCAGGCGTCACAAAGGGACTCGGCGACTCCTCAATGAATTTCTGATGCCGCCGTTGAATGGAACACTCGCGCTCAAACAGATGGATCACGTTGCCGTGCTTATCGCCGAAGACCTGAATCTCAACGTGGCGCGGACGGACTACGTATTTTTCCATGTACAGACCATCGTCGCCAAAATTAGCGCGTGCTTCCGCGCGCGCTGCGTCAAAAGCGGCCTGGATAGCCTCTTCCGATTCAACCAGACGGATGCCTTTACCGCCGCCGCCCATGGTTGCCTTGAGCAACACCGGATAACCGATTTCGCTTGCGATCTCACGCGCGTGCGCGGCGTCACGCAGGAGTCCGTTCGAACCGGGCACAGTTGGCACACCGGCGCGGCGCGCGGTTTCCACCGCACGGGTCTTGTCCCCAAGTAGCGTGAGGGCCTCCTTGGACGGGCCGATGAAGGTAAGTCCACAGGCAGCGATCATTTCCGCAAACTTTGTGTTTTCGGATAAAAAACCATAACCGGGATGGATTGCGTCGGCACCAATCGAGAGTGCCGCCGAAACGATGCGTTGCATGTCCAAATAGCTCGACGCGGCGGGTGCCGGTCCGATGCAAATCGATTCATCGGCAATCTGCGTATGGAGCGCGTCACGGTCGGCTTCGGAATACACCGCCACGGAGATAACGCCGAGATCCCGGCAGGTACGGATGATGCGCACGGCGATTTCGCCGCGATTGGCGATCAAAATTCGTTTGAACATACACCTCTACCTTTTCTTCTAATGGCCCGGCTGTTTCAGCAATGCTCTATTTGACAGCGAAAGTAAAACGACCCCAAGTCACTTTTTTGCCGTCCACAAAAACTCGGCCTTCGCCCATGCCAACACCGGCCAGAATGCGCTGAATTTCTGTCTCCAGAATCAGCTCGTCTCCGGGCACAAGGACTCTTTTGAACTTTGCGCTGTCCATGCTCGCAAGAAAACCGATCTTCCCGGCATTCTCAGGCATTGTGAGCACCGCAACCGCACCCGTCTGAGCCAAAGCTTCCATCTGCAACACACCGGGCATAATGGGTTGACCCGGAAAGTGGCCTTTGAAAAAGAACTCTTCCCCGGTCAGGCGCAAACGTCCGACCGCGCGTCGACCAGGTTCCAGTTCTGAAATCTCATCGACAAACAAAAACGGGTCTCGATGTGGGATGATCTTTTCAATGTCCGCACGTGTCAGCATTTATTCATCTCCCAATTCAAACAAGGCTTGCCCATACTCAACGAGCTGCCCATTCTGCACGAGCACTTTGGTCACAACGCCTTCT
The DNA here is from genome assembly GCA_964461745.1 of uncultured Oscillospiraceae bacterium. Lineage (GTDB taxonomy): Bacteria > Bacillota > Clostridia > Oscillospirales > UBA929 > JAVBPF01. The sequence continues at coordinate 3,734 of CAYWWF010000194.1, forward strand.
GTCTCGGCTTCGATTTCATTCATCATCTTCATTGCCTCAATGATGCAGAGCGTATCGCCCGGGGAAACCTTTTGCCCTACGGTCACAAAGGGCGCTTCCTCAGGCGAGGGCGCGGCATAAAACGTTCCGACGATCGGTGACGTGATCACTCTGCCCGTCGGTTTGCACGGCGGGGCCTCTGTTACAACATTCACAGACGCCGACGCTACAGGGACTGCCGGCTGAGGCGGTAGCGCCGGAGCGGCGCACGCACGCTCAAGCCGCAGGCAAATCTCTCCGGCCTGGATGTCAATAACCTGCAAGCCGGAGTCCTGCATTCTCCTGCACACCTCGTCCAGGAAGGACAAGATTTCGGATTGTTTCATCTGCATTCCATCCTTTCCAGAAAACGCTTGGGGTAACCCCA
>CAYWWF010000195.1:0-4107 GCA_964461745.1 uncultured Oscillospiraceae bacterium
AGCATTGCGGCGGTTTTCTTCCTTGACAGAAGACAAAAATCCTCGCAAATCTTGTCGACCCATTTATGGGAGATTGGTATGAGTCCCGTCCAGACCCGTTCCGAATAAAAACACAGATTTTTCAACTTTTTTCGCCTACGGGCACTTGACAAACGGCGCGGGTATCCGTATACTGAAAGCAACTTAAGCACCTTTGGAGGCTCTTCTATGCACCATGTGTCTCTCCAAAAGAACGTGAAGCTAATTTCGGGGTTTACCTTCCTGTTTACCCCGTTTATTTTTGCGTTTATTTTTATGCGGCCACGGGTTGTATCGACGAGTTGACGTAGGGCATTATGAAAAAGCCGACGACACACGCGATGCGATCTGTGGATTGCGCCGCGTGTGTTTTTTTGTCGGCTGGGGGAACACTGAATGCGTATCATACGAATCTCTAAAGAAGATTGGTATAAAAAGGTGTTGCCCAAAGAAAAAGGAGGTACATTCCCATGCCCCAGAACGAAACCATCTCCGGCCCGAAGCCTTGGGCCAACCCCACCCCCGCAGGTCTCGTCGCCTTGGCCGTTGCCTGCTCCTGTTTCTTCGCGCTGCTGACCGGCGGCGTCGAGCCGTCGGCGATGCCGCTGATTGGCTGCTGGCTACTTGGCGGCTTTGTGGTCCAAGTCATTGTGGGTCTGGTCGACCTCAAGGGCGGCAACCACGCTGGTGGCAACACATTCATCTACTTCAGCGCGTTTTTCATGCTCGTTACCGGTTTGGAGATGTTCTTCAAGTATTCCGCGCTTGCAAACGGCGCCCCGCTTGACGGTCGCATCGACGGCTACGCCTGGATCTTCCTGACCTTGGTCACCTATCTCTGGACCCCGGCGTTCTTTACGAAGTTCAGCCTGCTCTCTGTCATTGTCATTTTCCTTGACATCGCGCTGCCGTTCTTGGCGCTCTCTGACCTCGGTGTGATTCACAAAGACTGGACGTTGATTTCGGCTTGGGCTCTCCTGCTGGCGGCCGTCGTCGCCGTCTACCTGAGCGCCGCGACTGTCGTCAATACAGCCTTTGGCAAGAAGAAATACCCCTTGCCGTAAAACTTCCCTGGGGATATGGGGTTTATACCCCCTTCCCATACACATCCTCACGGGCGTGCGTGTCCGCCGAGACGCACGTCCAACCCCATCGCGTGTATGGAGACGGGCCGGGAGGGTTTGCACTCCCCTTCCCGGCTCGTTCCGCACACAGATGTGGATAGTACGAGAATTAGATGAGGTATGTCCATTGAATCTGAATGACTGTTTGCTCAAAACGCTCTCCATCATTGAGGAACGACGGACGGACAAACTGTCGGTACAAGAACTGGCGGCAGAGGCGCACCACTCGAGCGCACATCTGCAAAAGGTATTTCGACTGACCACCGGACAGTCTTTGATGGACTATGTCCGCGGCCGAAAGCTGGCTTACAGTTTGGATGATCTCCTATATACGAACTTGCGTGTGATTGACATCGCGGGTAAATATGGTTTTGAGCATGAACAATCATATATTCGAGCATTTTGCACGGAATACGGCTGTACGCCGGGCAAGGCACGCAAAAACAAGCTGATTTTGCCGATCCGGCCGCGCATCGCGCCTGAGGACCTGATTGCGGTCGGGCAAGGTGTCTTGTACAAGCCCTATGTCGTGATTGTCCCGCCGTTTTGCATTGTTGGGAAGAAGTTTCTGTTAGAGCGTTTTGACCGCATCAAGCATGCAATGGAGCCCAATCGCTTGGCAAAGCAGTTCTTTTATGAGGGCCGCGGGGACATCAAGAACATTGTGGATCCGGACGTCTACATCGGTTTGGTGAACAAACTCGAGGAAGATAACGTTGAATATATCCCCAGCGCCATGGTCAGCGATTTGTCCTATGTGCCCGAAGGGTACGTTGGGCGGGAGATATCTGTACACAGTTCCGTGTGTTTTCGCTATATCGGCGAGCACAGCTACGAGGAGATCAGCATGGAAACCGCAAGGGACACCTATGCGGCCATAGACCACTATTTTTCCAAACAAAGCCGATACACACGAAACACCACCTTTTCATTTGAGCGAATTGAGAGCCGTATGTACGACGGTACGTACTGCCAGATGGAGCTATATTATCCGGTGGAAGATTCATACCACCGCTCTGAGGGATAACTTTTCACCCCCGCAGAAGGCGGAAAAACAATTTGGACTTGCGTATGAGCATTAGCAATCGGGAATTTTCGAGATTTCGGCTGTGTCACAGGTTTTTCTTGTGCCACAGCCGACTTTTTCTTTAAAATGGTAATTATTATGCTTGGATCGGTTCATAATTGGAGTGATAGGCGTGTTATACTAACTTCAGAGAGAAAAGTGGATAAAAGTCGCCGTATTTTAGTTGTCTGACTGTCGTATCGGCGCTGGAATGTTTACTCCTTGCAAGCGACGATTCGGCAGTCAGGTGGCAAAAAAGACAAGGGTTTCACCGTTCTTTCTTTCGGAAATTCGAATTACGACATCGACACAAGTTTACGCCAAGGGAGGATTCCTGATGAAAGCAAAATGTCTTGCTCTTTTTGCGTGCTTCCTGTTTGCTGTTTTTACATTGAACGCCTGCACCGCTTCGACTCCGGGCAGCAGTGTGTCGCCGGAAACGTCGCCCACACCGAGTGTGGTGCCTCAAAGTCCTGAAATCACGCCGGAACAAACGGAGGGCGCAGATCATAAAATCATCATCACTCAAATTCCCGCACCCTCGCTGAGCAACAACATCATCGAAGAGAGCTTGGAAAAGGAAATCCACATCTACTTGCCGCCTGAATACGACAAAAGCGACAAAAGGTACCCGGTCATTTATTACCTGCCGGGGTTTGGAGACCCGCCGTCGGTCAATTTGCGCAAAATGGACAGCTTGATCCAAGACGGTACGATTCAAGAGATGATCATCGTAGCCATCAACGGCAGAAGCAAGCTGGGTGGCAGCTTTTACACCAACTCCCCCGTGACGGGCAACTGGGAAGATTTCATCACCCGAGACGTCGTTTCGTATATCGACGAGAACTACAGAACCATTGCAAACGCCGATGCGCGCGGCATTGCGGGCCATTCTATGGGTGGCACCGGAGTGCTCAACATCTCGATGCATACAAAGGATGTTTTCAACCATGCTTACGCGATGAGCCCCGGCGTCCTCAACGAGGTAGGCCCAAAGGGCGCCCCAGTTATTTTTGATCTACTGGAAATGATTGTCGGCGAATACAAAGACATGGACGCGGCCGCCGCACGAGCGGCGTACCTTGCGTATGTGGAAGCCATACCGCTCTCCCACAGTTTCAGTCTTTCGTACGCCTCCGCCTTTGCCTATGATCCGGAAGGCAAAGCACCATATATCAAATTGCCGAACAGCCAGGACGGGGCGCTTGTCAAAGACGAAATCTGGACGATGTACGACAGCGGTTTCGGCCAGGTGGAGGAAAAGCTGACCCAGTACAAGGAGAATTTACTGAATCTCAAGACCTTCGTCGTGGAATACGGCACATATGACGAGTACGCGTTCATCCGTAGCGGTTGCGATTACTTGGATCAGAAACTGACCGAACACGAGATCCCCCATGAGTTTGTGACTTACAGCGGAAACCACAACGACCAGATTTATCCGCGGTTTTATGATTTGGTGGTGCCGCTGTTTTCGGGAAATTTTGTAACGGAATAGGTACGAACCGAAGCCGCCTAGATGGACAATCACATCCGGGCGGCATCTTTCTATTCTCTTCAGCTTCCAGATTCCCCGCTTGATGCTTTTTCCGGGCTGTGATATACTGAGTCCATCACGACATCCAAAGGAGGAAGCCCATGGGGAAAGTGATTGCCGTTGTCAACCAAAAAGGCGGCGTGGGAAAAACCACAACCTGCGTCAACGCCGCCGCGGGGCTCACGCTCACGGGCAAGCGCACGCTACTCGTTGACTTTGATCCGCAAGGAAACGCCACTTCGGGTATGGGGGTCGAAAAAACCACCAGCCCCAACGTTTACGATGTGCTCACCGGGGGCGCGTCAACCACCGACGCGATTGTACATACGCGTTACGCCGACATTTTGCCAGCCAACATGGGG
>CAYWWF010000196.1:0-4100 GCA_964461745.1 uncultured Oscillospiraceae bacterium
AAAAACGCGGCGTTGGACCAGTCGCCCTCGACACGGTAGTGTCCGGGCGTTTGGTAGCGCTGGGAGCCTGGGATGAAGTACTCGCCGTCTTGCTCTTCCACAGAAATCCCAAACGCGCTGAGTGCTTCCAGCGTCATGTCCACATACCCCGCCGATTGAAGCGGTGTGGTCAATACAATCCGGCTGTCCCCCGGAAGCAGGGGCAGCGCAAACAGCAGCCCCGAGACAAATTGTGAGCTCACATCGCCGGGCAATCGAAACAAGCCGGGCCTCAGCGTTCCGCGCACTTGCATCGGCAGTGTGTCTTGGTCAAAGGTACAACCGTGCCGCGCCATCTCGGCGCAGATCGGCGAAAACGGGCGCGACGGCAGGCGGCCTCGCCCGGTCAGCGTGAAGTGTTCTAAGACGCAGGCCGCAACTGGCAGCAAAAATCGTGCCGTCGAGCCGCTCTCTGCGCAGTCCAGCATAGCCCCCGGCCGCGCGTGCAAAGGCGAAACCGTCAGTGTATCGCCCTCCTGACGGATGTCCGCCCCCAGCGCGCGCAGGCAGTCCATCGTGGCGTTTATGTCCTCGGAGAGTGGCCCCACTTGCAGCACGGTCGGGCCGTCGCAGAGCGCCGCCGCAATCAGGTAACGGTGCGCGTAAGACTTCGACGGAATCGCGGGCAGCTCACCCGACAGTGGCGACGGCGTGATACAGACATCCATCACTGAACCCCCTTGCGCATCCAAGTCTCCAGCTCCCGCACGGGTATCGGGTGCGGCACAGCGTGCCCGATGCGGCGGGGAATGACAAGGAAAATGCGATCGCCCAGGCGTTTCTTATCAGAGAGCGCACGCGCCGCGATCTCTTGGGGCGAAAAATCCGTGCGAGTCGGAAGCCCATGGGCTGTGAGCGCTTCCACGATGGCCTGCGCGCAGGGCGTCTCGGCAAGGCCAAAGCTTTCCGCGGCGCGCGCCATCATCACCATGCCCACGCCAACCGCGTGGCCGTGCGGGATGCGGTAGTCGCTGAGCGCCTCGATCGCGTGACCCGCCGTATGTCCGAAGTTCAAGATGCGCCGGAGACCCGTGTCGAATTCGTCCTGACCGACCACAGAGGCCTTGATCTCCACACAGCGGTGGCAGATTTCCGTAAGGTCGTATTGTTTGGAAGAAAGCTTTCTAAACAGCGCCTCGTCGGCGATGACGCCGTATTTGATCGCCTCGGCCATCCCGTCGGCGAAGACCTCGGGCGGTGTCGTTTTGAGCAGCTCCGTATCGCAAAAGACCGCCAGCGGCTGGTGAAACGCGCCGACGAGATTCTTGCCCATGGGCAAATCCACACCGGTTTTCCCGCCGACGGAGGAGTCAATCGCGGCCAAAAAGGTCGTAGGCAGCTGCACAAACGGAATGCCTCTGAGATAGACCGCCGCCGCAAAGCCGGTGATGTCCCCCACAACGCCGCCGCCGAGGGCACACAGCAGATCGGCCTTTGTCACGCCCTCTGTGGCCAAAAAGTGCAATATATCGGTCAGCGTGGAGAGATTTTTCGACGCCTCGCCATTTGGGAAGGTAAAGGAGCAGACCTGGTAGCCCATATCACGCAGACTTTTCAGCGTCAGCTCACCGTAGAGCGAAAACACCCGGTCATCGCTGATGATACAGACGCGGCCGCCCGTCCATCTCTCTCGGAGCAGTTCCCCGAACGGGAGATTGTGACCCATCACCACCGGATAGCTCGCGGAGCTTGTTGTAACCGTCACGGATGGCATCGCCGATCCTCCTCCTGTAAGCGCCGTCCTTCCGCAAGCAAAGCTTGGAGCCGCTCTCGGTCTCTGGACTGTAACGCTTCTTTGTACTGATTGATCGAAGCCAGCAAAATGTCAAGTTCGAGCAGCAAATTCTCCCGATTGTCTAGAAAGAGCTGCGTCCACATTGTCTCGTTGAGTTTGGCCACGCGCGTGATATCCCGAAAGCTCCCGGCGGAAAAACCGCCGCGCAGTCTCACCGTCTCGCTCTTGATGTAGGCGTTCGAGACAAGGTGAACGAGTTGGGAGGTGTAGGCAATCACGCGGTCGTGCGTCTGGGCGGTCGTCCGTTGAATGCGGCCAAAGCCCAGTGAAAGGAAAAACGCCCCGGCGTCGTGTAATGCGTTGTCGTCTGTGTACTCATCCTGGCACAAGATCATCGAAGCACCGTCGAACAGACCGTCAAACGAACTTTCAAACCCGGACGCCTCAACGCCCGCCATCGGGTGACCGCCGATAAAGTGTACACCATACTCCCGCGCCAAACCGGAAAGTGCCTGGCAAACTGTAACTTTCGTACCCGCACAGTCGACGATCACAGTACCTGGCCGCAGATCGGGCAGCCACGCGGACACAAAGTCGACCGTCGCCTCCGGGTACAGCGCCACAAGCAGCAGGTCGCAGTCCATTGCTGTTTCACGGGTCAGGTCGCAATCCAAGACAGTTTCCGCGCGCGCCTGTGCCATCACGTCATCACTGAGGTCAAGCCCCAACACGCGGCATGCGGTTCTTTTGCGGATCGTTCGGGCCAGCGAGCCTCCAATGAGCCCCAGACCGACGATGCCCACCGTTTGTATCATACGCTCGTCAGCCCTTTCCGAATGGCGCAGACTCCCTGATACAGAGTTTCAAACGCTTCCGGTGTAATGGACTGCGGGCCGTCGCAGAGTGCCGCTTGCGGGTTGTTGTGTACCTCGATGATGAGTCCGTCGGCCCCGGCGGCCGTCGCGGCCAGCGACATCGACTGGACAAAGCGGGCATAGCCCGTGGCGTGGGATGGGTCAACAATGACCGGCAAGTGCGTGAGTTCGTGCAGCACCGGTATCGCCGCCAGGTCGAGCGTGTTTCTCGTCGCGGTTTCAAAGGTACGAATGCCGCGTTCGCAGAGGATCACTTGCGCGTTGCCGCCGGCCATGATATACTCCGCGCTCATGAGCAGCTCCCCGATTGTGGCGGAAAGGCCGCGCTTGAGCAAAATGGGCTTTTGGATGCTGCCGAGCTCTTTTAAGAGCTGAAAGTTTTGCATGTTGCGTGCGCCAACTTGGATGATGTCAATCTCATCGAACAGCGGCAGTTGGGAGAGATCCATGATCTCTGAGACAATCGGAAGCCCGGTCTCGCGTTTGGCCGCCAAAAGCAGATCGATGCCCTCCTGCCCCAAACCTTGGAACGCGTACGGTGATGTGCGCGGTTTGAAGACGCCGCCGCGCAAAACCGTAGCGCCCGAAGCCTTCACACGCCGCGCGACTTCACAAATCTGCTCCTCGGACTCTACCGAACAGGGACCCGCGATGACCATGAAGTTTCCGCCGCCGATTTTCGCGTCGCCCGCCGAAACCACGGTGTCCAACGGGTGAAACTTGCGGTTGGCCGCCTTGTATGGCTCTTGAATTCGACGCACGGTCTCTACAATGTCGATGGCCTCGATCAGATCCATATCCACGACCGTTGTATCGCCCACCAAGCCCAGAATCGTGGACTGCACGCCTTGGCTTATGTGAATATCAAGGTTCATACTGCGGAGCCAATTGGTTAAGTGTTCGTACTGCTGTTTGTCGGGATTGGGTTTTAAGACGATGATCATGCAAAACACTCCTTTGATGGGTCTGCCCCAAAATGCGAACGTGTACGACTGGGCGAGAAAACCGCCGCACAGACAGGGCGCAAAAATGCAGTAATCTTTGTTTATTGTTCAACGCAATATGGATGGTGATTTTCCGCTCAGGCGTGCATGGGCGTGTTTTGAGGTAGCCCCTGTTAGATCATACCCGCATATGGATGGGAGATACGGCGCCACGGAATAAAAGAAAGCCTGTGGTTCGTTGTGAACCACAGGCCCGTTTAACTCGAAAGCTAAATCACACGTCTGTCGCCGCACAGCGAAAAGCCTTATTAACTTCGTTAATAAAGCTAAAGTAAAAGTAATACTTTTCGCGGGAAGCGGCGGTCATAGACAACATGGATAAAACTCCTTATGCCAATTGCTCATAGTATAGCACGCGCCCACCGGTTTGTAAAGCTGTTTTCCGTTTTTAATCAAGGTTTTAATCAAGGTGGACGTATAAAAGAGATCCGGTAGGGAGCGACGCCC
>CAYWWF010000197.1:0-4099 GCA_964461745.1 uncultured Oscillospiraceae bacterium
ACAGCCTTAATCAGCCCGAGATTGCCCTCTTGGATCAGATCCAAAAAGAGCATCCCGCGCCCGACATAACGTTTTGCGATGCTGACGACAAGGCGTAGGTTGGCCTCGGCCAGCGCCATTTTCGCTTGTTCGTCCCCGTTGCACATCAAAGTGGCCAAGCGGATTTCCTCATCCGAAGAGAGCAGCGGTACCTTGCCGATCTCCTTGAGGTACATGCGCACGGGATCGTCAATGTTGAAGCCTTCGGCCAAGGCTTCGGCGTTTTGCAGCTCTTCGACCGGAATTTCCTCGATGTCTTCGATGGGGATGTCGTCGATGTCTTCCGGCAGCGACGGCAAACTCTCCTCGACAACCAGCTCGATTCCCAAGGTCTCGAGCGTGTCATAGAGCTTATCGATTTGATCGGAGTCGAAATCCAGTTCGCCCAAAGCGTCCATCAGTTCCTTATCGGTGATTTTACCTACCTTTTTGCCTTGATCCACAAGCTCCTTAATAACCGCTTTCTTTTCCTCAATGTTTCCCATCATTGGCCTCCATAACCCTTGGTCAGTCTGTATGTTTCCTGCAATGCCCGAAGTTTGTTGTCTGAATCGTCCGAGCTTACAGAGGGCGCAGGTTCCTGCGATTGTATCGTTAAGCCATCACCGGATTGGGTTTGGCTGAGGTCAAATTGTATATTGGTATGGTAGGTAGTTTCACCGGGCAAGGCCGCGCGCTTCATACGCTGCGCGCAGAGGATCGACACACAGTCGGACATGATGTGATCTTTTTGGGTTAGATCCATCGGTCGGTCAAGCACACGAACAAGGTGAGACAGTTCCTCGGGAGAGAGCATATCACCGAGAGCCGGAAGCGTCAGTGGTCGATCATCCGCTGCGCGAGCGTACGCCACCTGGAACACCTTATGGAACAGGGGGACCGTAAAGTCGCGCTCGGTGATGGAGTCCATTTCCTTCAGTGTGGAGAGGTCCGAAAACAGAAGCCGGATGATTTCCTCTTCGGCGCGGGCGCTGCGTGGGTCTCTATAGGATAGACCCGGGGCTTTCGGTTGCATCTGTTTGATGACGCGGAAGGTCTGCTGCGTGCGCTCGCGATCGAGCTTATATTTTAAGCGACGTCGTGTGCGCTCCACATCGGCGCGCAGGGCGTCTACCGCAATGCCTGCCGTGTCGGCGGCCAGACGCAGATAAATGTCGCGCTCTACGTCGCTGCGGAGTGTCGAAAGCAGCGTCACGGCCTCTTTACAATAGGCTGCTTTTCCTTCGGGGCTTGATAGGTCATGTTGGCCCAGTAGACCGGAAAATTTGTAATCCATGTGGGTTTTTGAGCCTGTGGTTAGCCGATAAAACGCGTCGCGGCCAAAACGCCGGATGTATTCGTCCGGGTCTTTGGCGTTTTCCATCTGTAATATACGCACGGAAACACCGGCTTGCTGGAGCAGCGCGACGGCGCGGTCGGTGGCCTTGCGCCCGGCTGTATCCATGTCGTAGGCGATGAGCACCTCACCGGTGGTCTGTTGCAGCATCTTCGCGTGACGCTCGGTCAGGGAAGTGCCCAGAGACGCCACGGCGCAGTCAAACCCCGCCTGGTGCAGAGAGAGGACGTCCATATAGCCCTCGGTGAGCAGGATTTTTTTAAACTTGGACTTCCGCGCGAGATTCAACGCAAACAGTGTCCGACTTTTGGAAAAAATCGTTGTGTCGGAACTGTTGAGGTATTTCGGCAGAGAGTCGTCAAGCACCCGGCCGCCAAACGCGACCACCTTTTGGCGCAAGTCGATGATTGGAAACATCAGTCGGCCACGAAAGCGGTCGTAGAGACCACCGGTGTTGTTTTTCACAAGCAGCCCCGCGTCGAGCAGTTCTGTCTTGGTAAAGCCCCGCGCCGTGAGTGCAGTCAGCAGCGCGTCCCAGGAATCCGGGGCATACCCAAGGCCAAATCGTCGCACGAGTGCGGGCGTGATGCCGCGGGTTTGTAAATAATCGGCGGCGGTGCGCCCCTGCGGGGACGTCAGAGTTTCATGATAGAAGCGGGCCGCTTCGCGGCAAACGGCAAAGAGTCGTTCCTTTTGGGCGCGGGTGTCCACACCGTCGTGCATGTCGGGAATCGGCAGATGCGCCTGTTCCGCGAGGACATGAATCGCTTCCTGAAACGGAATGTTTTCCACGCGCTGCACGTATTGGATCACCGTTCCGCCCGCGCCGCAGCCAAAACAATAGAACATTTGGCGCGTCGGAGATACGGAGAACGACGCGGTTTTTTCATTGTGGAACGGGCACAGACCCCAGAGCTTGTCTCCCTTGCGCGTCAGCGCGACATCGCGCGAGACAATCTCCACCAAATCGGTGCGTGCGATAAGTTCGTCGAGGAAAGCGTCCGAAAAAGCCATGGGGGCAACCTCCAGGCGGGACGTGTGCCCAAGGTATGTATATATTTGCCAAAAATAGGCCTGTGTATACAAAATTCAGGGGAAAAGAAGCGTAAAACCTTCAAAAACAACAGAGGAAACTGATATCAAACCCGATTCCAGCCCTTGGGGATGAACAAATCATCAAAACGAGACACGGCAAAGCGGTCGGTCATACCCGCGATGTAGTCACACACCGCGCGGTGTTCTCCCTCTAGGTCTAGACGAGCGCGGACATCTTCGGGCAGGGCGTCCGGATGCTTTAGATAGTAATCAAAGAGTTTGAGCAAAATGTCCTGCGCTTTGGATTCCTCGCCTTTGGCGACGGGATTTTTATAAACCCGCTCAAAGAGGAAGTCACGCAAAGTGTCCATCGCCACGGTCACTTCGGGCGAGGTGGAGACGGTACAGACCTTGCGGGTATGAGAAACAATGTCGCGCACGAGCGTATCGACGCGCTGGCTGTGTGTTTCACCCAAGATTCGTGACAGCTCCGCCGGGATATCCGTTGGTGAGAGAATACCCGCACGAATGGCGTCGTCAATGTCGGAACTCAAGTAGGCAATGCGATCGGCTTTGGCGACAAGTTGCCCTTCCAACGTACTTGCCGGTTCATCGCCGGTGTGGTGCAAGATGCCGTCGCGCACTTCGTGCGTCAAATTTAAACCCAAGTAGCCGCGCTCTAACACGTCCACAACACGCAAAGACTGCGCGTTGTGCGAAAAGCCGCCGGGCACGATGCTGGCAAGCGCTTTTTCACCGGCGTGGCCAAACGGGGTGTGACCCAGATCATGCGCGAGACCCACGGCCTCCGTTACATCCTCGTTGAGTCCCAGAGCCCGCGCCATCGTGCGCGCGATGCGTGTCACTTCCAGCGTATGCGCCATGCGTGTGCGGTAGTGGTCGCCCTCCGGGTTCAAAAAGACCTGCGTTTTATGTATCAGCCGCCGAAAGGACTTGGCGTGGATTATCCTATCGATGTCTCGCTGGAAGTCGTTTCTGAGCGGACACGGGGTGTCCGGATGCAGTCGGCCTTTGGAGACGGTGACCGCGCGGAGCGGAGGACAAGTTTCCACAGAGGGGGGAGAGTGCGTCATGTCAGGAGACGGAGATGTGGGGGACATACGCAAACCTCCCAGTAAGGCGTTGCTGAAAAAATGATCCATTTCTATTATCCGCTGTGAAAAAGAAAAATGCCTTCTTTTACGCAAAAAAATTTTTCACTGTCAAATCCCCGCCTTCGGCGGGGAATGGGAGATTGGTATTAAAGTGGATACCATCGGCAAGCTGCCTTTTTCGCGGCAAGTCTTCCTGTGGAAAGCTGCGTCAGCGCGTCCAAAAACGCGTCGGTGGCCGGAGCCGGCAACAAAACAGTCAATGCGACTTCGGCAGCGAAATCGGAACTGCCCACAACGCCGCCGCAGGCCTCAACCAGTCGCAGTGTTGCGTCGTAGAGGTCATAGGGGCAAGAAAACAGAACCTCCTGACAGGGTTTCAGCGCCACGAGTCCCGCGGCGTCCACGGCCAGTTGCGCCGCCTTTGTATACGCGCGGGTCAGACCCCCTGTGCCAAGTAGGATGCCTCCGAAGTACCGGGTGACGACACAGAGCAGGTTAAAAGCTTTTGCGTGCTGAAGCACCGAGAGAATCGGCAGGCCCGCCGTGCCCTGCGGCTCTCCGTGGTCGGAATGGC
>CAYWWF010000198.1:0-4078 GCA_964461745.1 uncultured Oscillospiraceae bacterium
TGTTTGACGTCGTCTTCCTGCCGGGCAACAAAGCCCAAGACATCAGCGTTCGCAACAGCGTGATCAAGTCCGGCACGAACGGCAACCCGCCGACAAGCTTCGACGCGACACTGAAACAGTACATCAGCTCTTACGACGGCGCTTACTACAATTACTACCGCATCGATTACGCGGGCGACACCGCCTTCAAGAACAAACTTTCAACTGAGTTTACTCTGGAAGCCTATGCACGTGTCGCAGGCACTGGGGATGACGCCGTAGTCAGCGCACAGGAGTCCGGTGGTCTCGGCATTGAGCGTGACAACGGAACAGGCGGTCGCATGGTGCTTTGGGCCCATCTGAACGGTGGCTATACCACGACGGGCAGTTACATTCCTACAAAGACAGAATTCGTGCACCTGCTTTACACCTATGACGGTTACACCGTTAAGGCCTATGTCAACGGCGTACTCGACGCCGAAGCGGTGATCTCCACAACCAGCAAGGTTCCGCTCAAGCTGCCGTCCAACGAACTGGCCCACTGGTTTGCCATCGGAGGCGACGCTGGCGTGAACAACTACGCCCAGTATCCTCTAACCGGCGACGTGGTACGTGCCCGGCTTTACAGCAAGGCTGTCTCGGCGGATGAAGCCTATGTGCTGAACAAACAGTTTGTGACGCGCAAGGCGATGACCCGTGTCAGCGCGCTCAACGCCTGTTTGACGGACACGCTTGTGAACCTGCCTGCCGACGCGAAAATTACCAGCGAGCAAGCCGACGCGCTGCTGACCGAAGGCTGGGCGCTGATGAACGACCTCGGCACCACCGATGGTCAGATGGCCACCTTCCTTACCAAAGTCACCAAGATGCTGGCCGGGGAGGAGATCGGCCCCGACGTACCGAAGGCCGACCTGTTTGACGTCGTCTTTATGCCCGGTACCGGTGCAAGCAACGGTACAGCCCTTGACCTGAGCGTCCGCGGAAGCGAAATCAAGTCCGGCTCGGCCGGCAACCCCCCGACGAGCTACAGCCCGACGCTCAAGCAGTACATCAGCACTTACAACGGCAGCGGCGGCACCCATTACCGCATCGACTACGCGGGCGACGCCGACTTCAAAGCCAAACTCACCAACGCCTTTACCTTAGAAGCATACGCGCGCATTGGCGACACTCGCAATGTGGATGTTGTCAGCGGACAGGAGTCCGGCGGACTCGGCATTGAGCGCGCCAGCGGTGCCGCCGGCAAAGTGCAGCTTTGGTCGCATTTGGGTGGCGGTTATAAGCAAACCGGTACCTTTGTGCCGAACACCGAGGACTTTGTCCATTACCTCTATACCTACGACGGCTACACCGTCAAAGCCTATGTCAACGGCGTGCTGGACACCCAAACTGTTGTTTCCACTACAAACAAAGTACCGCTCACACTCCCCCCCAACGAACTGGCGCATTGGTTTGCCATCGGCGGCGACGCGCACACTTCAAACACCGCGCAGTATGCCCTCAACGGCGACGTCGTGCGCGCCCGTCTTTACAGCCAGGCCCTGACGGCCAACGAGGCCCTTTCGGTCTACGAGCAGTACAACACCCGCAAAGCCTTGACGAAGGTCGACGCGCTGAATACCTGCCTCACGGTTACGCTCAAGAACGCCACTCTTCCGGCGCAAGAGCTCAGCGCGCTTTCCACCGAGGGCTGGGCCCTGATGAACAAGATCGACGTCACCGACAGTGAGATCACAACCTACCTCGACAAAGTCGCCGCCGCGCTGGAGCCCCCGGTGCCGACGACCTATGACATCACCGTCGCCGCGATGACAAACGGCAGCGTTACCCCGAGCAAGTCAGAAGCTGAAGCGGGCGAGACCATCTTCTTGACCGTCAGCCCTGCCGCTGGGTACAGACTCGTGGCCGGAAGTCTGAAGGCAAACGACACGGCGGTTTCGGGCAACAGCTTCGTGATGCCCGCCGGGGACGTGACCATCACGGCCACGTTTGAACTCATCCCGGTCGAAACGCCCGACCCCCTCGTGTTCAACGGGAAAAACTACGTGGAACTGAACACGTCTCTGGACGCCATTCCCTCCACAATTGAAATTTACGTGAAGACCACGGGCAAGAGCAAACGTCAGGTGCTTTTCGGCAACTACTTAAATTCAACGGACAGCTCCTACAACATTGAGTTTACCGCCGACAACAAGCTCAGATATTACGAGAACCAGCCCAGCGCGGCCATCAGCCTCGTGGCGACAAACGCTTTCACCGGCTTTGACAAGTGGACGCACATCGCATTTGTCCGTGACGCCGCAAACAAAACCGTAACGCTTTACCAAGACGGCGTTCTTGTGCAGCAGTGGACGAACGTAAACCTTGCCACCACGCCGATCGACAAGAAAAACAAACACATGATCGGCACCGACCCGAGAAAACTCTATTACTTCGAAGGTGAAATCTCACAGGTTCGCCTCTGGAGCGATGTGAAGTCGGCCTCGGACATCGGAAGCAATAAGGACAAGGTGCTCTCCGGCAGCGAAAGCGGCCTGACCCATTTGTGGTTGCTCAACAAGAGTGCGCTGAACGGCTTCTTCGTCAACATTCCGGACATCGTGACCCCGGGCATCGACGCCACCCCGTTTGGCTTTGAGCGCAACTATGTCAGCGCCTTCAAAGGCAAAGGCGTCGATTTCTCCAAAAACAACATAGAGCTCGCCTCCACCGACAAGGTAAAAGATCCCCCCAGGACAATGGAAGCTTGGGTCAAAGTCCCGGCCAGCTTCCCGACCAGCAGCCGCGTCGGCGTTGTTTTGGGTAACTACTGGACCAACTCGTATTACTCAGACATCAACCTGTTCAGCTTTGAAGTGTTTTCAAACGGCGCGCCCAGAATCTTCTGGAAAACGGAAAAAGTTACTTTTGACCATCGCATTGACAACGTGAGCATCTGTGCCGGTGACTGGGTGCATATGGCCATTGTCCTGGACGACGTAAACAACAAAGTCATCGGTTATATCAACGGCGTGAAAGTCAAAGAAATTGCCGTGGCGGCCGGTTCCATCCCAACGGAGCTCCCCAACAATGCCTTGAAACTGGGTGGCGACTATCGAACCGACAACGCGCAGTTCTTCAACGGCGAAATCGCGGATGTGCGCGTCTGGTCTACCGTCAGAAGTGAAAGCGAAATCAAGGCCAACATGTTGGGTCTTTCCGGTGACAAGACGGGACTCATGGGCGCTTGGGCGCTCGATACCGCAGAAAATGGCGTTTACGCTGACGCCTCCCCGCTGAAAAACGACGCCAAGCCTTATTCCAACTGGATTTCCTCTGAATTCGCTGAGGGAGATTACAGCATAGCGGTTCTGCCTGACACGCAGTACTTGGTGGCGACCGCTCCGGCGAAGTTCAGAAACTACACAAACTGGATCCAAGAAAATGCCGAACGTCTGAATCTCAAGCTGGCCATCGGTGTCGGTGACATTGTGGATACGCCTTCCAGCGCCGCACAGTGGACTACAGCCAGAGAAGGCATGTCGGTCTTAGACGGGTTTGTGCCCTATGTCCTGCCGCCGGGCAACCACGACTTGTCGAAAGTGAACGGCACAACCAAAAACTCAACAAACTACAATACTTACTTCCCCTATAGCACCTTCTCCAAGCTGAGCAGCTTTGGCGGCTCCATGGTCGAGGGCAAGATGGACAACACCTACCACTTCTTCACCTTAGGCAAAACCAAGTACATGGTGGTCTCCTTGGAGTTCGCGCCGCCCAAAGCCGTCATCGATTGGGCCAACAAAGTGGTGTCTGAGAATCCCGACAGTACAGTCATCGTCACAACCCACGCCTATATGTATCACGACGGACGCCTCAACGACAAAACCACGAAGGACTATCCCTCAAAGTATTACGACAACGCGCTTGACGGCGACGAGATGTGGGATCTGTTTATCAGCCAGCACAAAAACATCGCCCTGGTTGTGGCCGGACACATCGGTTACCCGGATATCGTAGTCAGAACGGATGTCGGCGTGCATGGCAACACCGTGCAGCAAGTCCTGTGCGACGCGCAGTTCATGGATTCGGATACCGGTGGCCTTGGCATGATCATGGT
>CAYWWF010000199.1:0-4057 GCA_964461745.1 uncultured Oscillospiraceae bacterium
TATCAAAAAGATGACCCGCCGACATAGGGGGGTGTCCCTGAAAAATGTTAAATTGTAACAAAGGAAGATCGTTGTGAAACACGGACTGCCGCCCATCGCGCCACCCTGTGCCCGTGTATTGATCCTCGGTTCGCTGCCGGGGGACAAATCCATAGAGATGCAAGAGTACTACGCCCATCCGCAAAACCAGTTCTGGCGGATGCTCGCGGCGGTTTGGGGGGAAACCGTGCCGGTGACATACGACGAGCGCCTCGCGATGCTCCTGCGGCACCGTGTGGCGCTCTGGGATGTGGTGGCGCGCGCCGAGCGCGAAGGCTCGCTGGACGCGCGGATTCAACACGCCGTGGCAAACGACCTTACGACGTTTTGCCGGGCGCACAAGGCGCTTCGGCGCGTGCTGCTCAACGGCGAGACGGCGGCGCGGCTGTACCACAAGCACTTTCCGGAACTTACGCTGCCCACGGTGACGCTGCCGTCTACGAGTCCGGCAAGGGCGAATTTGACGTTTGAACAGAAACTGGTCCATTGGCGCGCGGCGTTCGCGGGGTTGGAGGTTTAGGGGTCGCATGGTGGAGGCACACATGTAGGGGTCGATGCCCATGGCCTCACCAGCGATAGCGCGCAAGGTCCACCGTGCCGTCTTCCTCGAAAGCAATGCCCTCGGCTTCGAGCAGCGCGCGCTGGCGATCGGGACCCCCGAACGCAAACGCCGGGGCCATCCCGCCAAAACGATTGACGACACGGTGACACGGGATCACACCGGGCTCCGGGTTCGCGTGCAGCGCGTAACCCACGGCGCGCGCGGCGCGCGGACTGCCACAGAGGAAAGCAATCTGCCCATATGTAGCCACACGCCCGGAGGGGATCTGTTTGACTTTGTCATATACAGTATCGTAAAAACTCATGTTGTTCTTCGTTCCACCTTTTCTCTTGCCAAAGGCGAGGGCAACATTGATACCGCGTAAAACTATACTGTTTGCCGATTTTATTCCGGTCTCCCTCCACGTTTGGAAGAAAAAACAAAACCCTTACTCATCCAACATTCAACATCCAACATTTGGGATTCAAGTCTTCTTGAATCCCTCACGCCAGTTGTCTTCGGTCACGTAAAAAATGGTCATCTCTTTCATCACGCCCGTAACCAACCCTTCGACGTCCAAGGCCTCTTCGGCGCGCTCGATTTCCGCCAAAACGGGTCGTGTGCGCGGATGGCGCGGTGTGAAGACCGTGCAGCAGTCCTCGAGCGGTAAAATGGACGTTTCCAAGGTGCCGATGTTGCGCGCATGGCGCACGATGTCCTCCTTGTCCATGCCAATCAGCGGACGCAGCACCGGCAATGTAAGAACGCGTTCGGTCACACCCAGCGCTTCCATCGTTTGGGAGGCGACTTGACCGAGACTCTCGCCGGTGATCAGCGCCCCGGCCTTATCGTACAGCGCCACGCGCTCGGACACACGCATCATAAAACGGCGCATGATGACCGTGAAGAGCGGTTCGGGGCAGTGGCGGTAGATCGCCTCCTGCACCGCGGTAAACGGGGCCATACGGACACGCATAGGCCCGAGATGGGGCACGAGCTTTTGCGCGAGCGTAAGTACTTTGTCTCTGGCCTCAGGAGAGGTGTAGGGATAGCTGTAAAAATGCAGCGGCAGCGGCAGCAGACCGCGCCGAGCCATCAAATAACCAGCCACGGGGCTGTCGATGCCGCCGGAGAGCAGCCAAACGGCGCGCCCGGAGGTACCGCGCGGCAGACCGCCCGCGCCGGGCAACACACCCGCGTGCAAAAACGCGTGCGTATCGCGGATTTCCACATAGACGACGAGCTCAGGCGACTTGAGATCGACGGTTAGATGGGGAAAGCGGTCGTGCAGAAAGCCGCCGACTTCGCGCATGAGTTCGGGCGAGGTGAGCGGAAAGTTTTTGTCGGCGCGCCGGGCTTCGACTTTGAAGGTTTTGACGTTGTTCAGCGCCGGGGCCAGATAATCCGGGGCCACGGCAAAAATAGCCTCGAGCGACTTCGGACAAGACAGCGCCCGCGTCAGCGCCGCGACGCCGAACACACGCTGTAGCGCCGCCACCGCGCCCTCCGGGAACGCGGAGGCCTGGAGCGCCCCGGCGGCGTCCGGGACTGCCTTGTCCGCAGCCGCAGAGGTGGGGGTTACGGGGGTCACGGTGATTGTGGATTGGCGCGAAACGAGGGTAAAGTTGCCATAGGGGCGCAGCACGTCGCGCGCGTGTTTGAGCAGCGCCTGTTCAAAGCGCCCGCGGTTGAGACCTTTGAGGACGAGCTCGCCCATTTTGAGTAAAACGACTTCTTGCACGGTTTTTCTCCTTTGTGGTGGCGTTGGGGGGTAATTTACGTTTCCTTTGTATTGGTATAGTTCTTTGTTTCTTATGTTTTTGAAGGGGCATTCAGAACGCATACCATGCATTTCGAACGTTACGCATTGTAGTTGCAGTCTTCTTCCCATTTCGCGGGGTTTGTGTCAATATATGTCCATATTTTGAGATATTCCTGCTTGTCTCGGATAATATGATCGTGGAAATGGGGTTGCCAAATTACCGTAGGGAACGCATTGCATGCGTTCCGAGCATCATTTTGTATGCCGTCAGCATTGCGTATTTCTTTCGTTGTTGACGATTTGAATACTTGTATTATTTTAGATATCAAAGATTTTGTAAGGTTGTCATTCGGAACGCATACAATGCGTTCCCTACATATGGTGATGATCATATGAACATGATTGGGCATGATAACGTATTTATCAACGGTTATACCGTTATATAGGGCATTCAGTATATTAATATTTCTCTTTACAATCAAACCGTTTTGATTTAATTCCATCATACCCTTTGATAAATTTCCAAATAACATTTCCCTATTGTGCGTACATATCGTCACAAAATACGCGCCGTTTCTCGAATAATCATATCCATGTAGCCGTACTCTTTTTCGGATTGGCCTTTCCATATTGCCTCACCTCACTCAATTGTCATCGTAGGGGACGCACGGTATGCGTTCCGGGCCTCTCCGGGACGAGCGGGCAGAAGGCCTACAACCACAGTGGCCCTATGGATTGCGCTATTTTTATGGCACCCCTACCGATACTGCCTATCGGAAATTTTTGAAAAAAACGAAAAATAGTCTTGTATTTTTCCTAGGAGTCAGAGTATACTTGACTTTAGGAATTTTGGGTGGCGTTTTTCAGGAAAGCCGCCCACAAAATGAGGTGTAACAATGACTGCTACCGTAGAAAAAATTCGCGCCATTCTGTCCAGCCAGCTCGACATCGACATGGAAAAAATCAACGCCTCTACCGATATCGCCGAGGACTTGGGCGCCGACTCGCTGGATGTTGTGGAACTGATGATGTCCGTGGAAGAAGAGTTCGGTGTCACGATCGAAGAGGATGAAGTTCGCAACTTTAAGACCGTGGGCGACGTGGCCCGTTACATCGACGAAAAGGCGTAAGTCCGAATCCCAAAGAAACGGCGCGACAAAACCGCGCCACGTCTTTTCGACACGGTATACGTGAGACTGGATGGTGCCCGGGCGGCGCCTCCCAAAGAAAAATCAAGAATCAGACGGAGCCGGATGATTACGGCTCCGTCATGGTTCTTGATTCTTTTTTTATCCGACAAATGTGAGGCCTGGTCAATGAGTGTTGCCCCGACAATTACAAGGTGAATTCTTTCCCCTGCCCACGGCGGGGGGATAAAACAGAGAACTAAAACGATAGTCAGCAGATCCACATTACCCCAGCGGGTAATCTAGTTTTGCGTTCTTAAGCACCCAGGAACCCGAATTCATCAGCGCCAAGTCTGCGTCCAATGCCTCCGCGGTCATGGCGTTTGGCAAATCCAATACCGGAACGAAACGAACTTCGACGTTGGCCGCTCCGATGATGGCTGTGACGCCGTTGCGCCGCGCTATAAGGTCGTTTGCAAAGTCCGGGCCGGGTGTCACGGCCGCGTAAAAGCGGTCAAAGCGTGTGGCCAAAACGCTCAGGCGCTGGCCGCCCTCGGCGCTTTCACCCGTAAGGCAAGTCTCGGGCAG
>CAYWWF010000200.1:0-4001 GCA_964461745.1 uncultured Oscillospiraceae bacterium
GATGAAACCATGCATAAAATGAATGTATCTTTATTAACTCTCCGTTCAACCATCCCAAAAACCGAAAGGGAGCGCGAATATGATGGACAATTCTAAGGACAACGCCTGGGCCCAGGGACCTCTGAACGGGTTCGGCGAGCCCAATCCCGGCGATACCCCGGCCTGGGCCGACCCGAACCAAGCGGTTCAGCAAAACCCCGCGCAAAACGCCCAACCGACGCCGCAGAGTGGGCCGTACGGAACGCCGCCGCAAAACGCGGCCTATGCCCAGAGCGGCTACCCTGAGCAGCCCCCGTCCTATGGCGCGCCCCAACAAGCCCCGCCTTACAGCCAGGGCGCTTATCCCGGCCAGCAAAACGCTCCTTACCCTAATCAGCCGCAGTATCCGGCCTATGGTCAGAATACTTACCCCGGCGCCCCACAGCAAAACGCGCCCTACGCCGCGCCGCAACAAAGCGCGTCTTACGGACAAGGCTATCCCGGTTCGCAAAGCGCCCCCTATGGCGCGCCGCCCCAAGCCGCGCCCTATGGCGGACAAACGGCTTACTCGGGCCAGCCGTATCGCCCCGTGTATCCGCGGCAGGGGACACCGACACGAAAAAAATTCAAAGCCCCGGTGGTCATCGTTGTGACTCTTGTGGTTGTGCTGCTTTTGGGGGCTACGGCCTATTTTGGTTTCTTCTTCAACGGCGGTTTGTTTACCGGGGAAGAAGGGAAAATCACGGCCGTGTTCAACGACTATTCCGCCGCGCTCAAAGCTGGAAATATAGACAAAATGAACGCCTGTGTCGTGCCGGAAATGCGCGCGACGTCGGGCGAGTCTGATTTGATCGCTTCGCTTGGGGGTTCCATGATGACCCTTGAGCCGCTGACGAACATCCAGATCTCTTCCGATAAGAATACCGCCACCGGTGAAAGCAAGACATCCGTAGATTTTTTAGGTCTGGGCTCCCAGATGACCTTCAGTGTTTCGTTCCGCAAGCAGGATGGCAAATGGCTGATCGCCGATATGGCGCCCACAGGCGGATATGACGATCTTTTGGGCGGACTGTTCGGCGGCTCCGGGGACTACGGTGACTATAGCAGTGAGTTTGACGACATCCTCGGCGGCCTGTATGACAGTTTTGGCGATTCCGAGGGATTGGATGACTTTTTGGGTGGGTTGTTCGGAAGTTCCAGCGACCCGTACGATCTCTACGGAGACAGTTACGACTCTGGCCGTCTCTCCGCTTAAGCGCGCGCCTGGCTGACACGTCAGCCGGAAATAGACTCGTACATCTCTTTTTTGAGAGGACGTATGCCCTATGGATGGAAACAAAAACAACACGTCTATTTCGCCAGAGGAAACAAAGACCCAACGTGAGCCGACGATGACAGCGCCGACTGAAGTCTTTGACGCGATGCCTTCGCCGCCTGCCTACACGCCACCGCAAACGACAACTGTGCCGTATGCACCACCTGCGGACGCGCGTCCCGTGCCGCCGCCTTTTCAGAACTATGTACCGCCCATCCCGCCGCCTGCTTGGCCGGACATGGTGCGGCCGGGCGCGTACATTCATCCGACGGTAAACCCCTACGCACCGCAGTCCCCCGGACAGACCTACACACCTTATGGCTACACGCCGCCGCAAGTGCCGCCGCCGATTGTATCACAACCCTCCAGCGGCCGAGCCGTGGCGGCCATGGTGCTCGGCATCGTGAGTGTGGTCCTCTATTTTCTGCCGATTGTGGGCTTTGTGGCGTCGATCATCGCGCTCTGTCTGAGCGGATCCGTACTCTCAAAACGGGAGCCCGGACGCGGCTTGGCGATCGCGGGACTTGTCACCAGCATCGTTGGCTGTCTTTTGGGCGTGATCGCAACGATTGTCTGGATTGCCGCCGGTAAAGCGATTATCAACGGCTCGTATCAGTATTGGTAAACCCGAGAGCCAAAAAACAGGGCACCTCGCGCCATGGTCACTTGTTCCATTGGCGCGGGGTGCCCTTCAGGTTGTCGGCAAAGCCCCGCCCCCAACACTTCGTCGTCATTTGACAAGCATCGGCCAAACCTATATAATAAAGAGAATGAAAATACGAGAGGGAGACATGACGATGAACCAAGACGCATTGAACCAAGCCTGTCAACGCTTTGCTGAAATCATACAAAAACAGTGGAACCGGATTGAGGCCATGAAACAGGCCGAAGACTTTATCGATTACGCGGCGGTTTCACCGCTGATCATCGGCGTCTGCGGCGGCGACGGCATCGGCCCGGCCATCACCCACGCCGCGGCGCGCGTTTTGCGCTTTTTGCTCAAAGACGAGGAGGCCGCCGGGCGCGTAGCGTTCCGTGAGATTGAAGGCCTCACGATTGAAAATCGCATACAGGCCGGAAAGCCCATCCCCGACGATGTGCTGGCCGCGCTGAAGGCCTGCCATGTGATCCTGAAGGGCCCCACCACGACACCCAGGGCTGGCGACGGGATGCCCAACATCGAGAGCGCCAACGTGGCCATGCGCAAAGAACTCGATCTGTTCGCCAACGTGCGCCCTGTGCGCGTCCCTGAAGAGGGCATCGATTGGGTGTTCTTTCGTGAAAATACCGAAGGGGCTTACGCGGTGGGCAGCCTCGGCGTGAACGTCGACGAAGATCTGGCCGTGGACTTTACCGTGACGACCAAGGGCGGCTCCGAGCGCATCGTGCGTCTGGCGTTTGAGCACGCGCGCAAAAACGGCTACAAGCGCGTGACTGCGGTTACAAAGGCCAACGTCATCAAGACGACCGACGGCAAATTCCTCGGCATCGCGAGTCAGATCGCCCAGGAGTACCCTGAAATTCAGTTTGACGACTGGTACATAGACATCATGACGGCCAAACTGGTCGATCAAAAGCGTCGCCGCGACTTTGGCGTGATGGTGTTGCCAAACCTTTACGGTGACATTCTGACCGATGAGGCCGCCGAGTTCCAGGGCGGTGTCGGCACCGCCGGCAGCGCGAACATCGGCAAACGTTACGCGATGTTTGAGGCGATCCACGGTTCCGCGCCGCGCATGGTCGCCGAAGGCCGTGACATTTACGCCGACCCGTCTTCGATGCTGCGCGCCTCCGTGATGCTGCTCGAACACATCGGGAAGAAAGAAGAGGCCGATCGTTTGGCGCGCGCGCTGGACATTTGCATGTACACCGAAAAGCGACTTGTGATCACGGGTCGTGATACAGGCGCCACCTGTGAAGCGTTCTCGGATTATGTGATGGAAGTCATCAGCCGGTAAAGCTGCTGTGTTACCTTATTATTATTCCCCCGCCGGTGGCGGGGGAATAATTTTAGCATAGAATAAACGTCAATTTTTATCTTTTTTCAAAAACACAAACCATTTAGAAAAAACATAATTTAAAACCAGAATCACCAATGTCAGCGCCACTTTGACCCAAAGATCCGACCATCCAAGCCGCGTACAAAACACATGGGTGCCGAAGAAATCCAACACGATGGTAAACGTCCTGGCCAGAAAAAACGTGCCCATTTCCCGCAGCAACGAGGTAAACTGGTTGCAATGCGAACGGAAGACGAAGCGCTTGTTGGTAATATAGGCAAAGGTGACCGCCAAGACATTTGCACTCACACTCCCCCACTCGTAAGAAAACGCAAACCCGCGCGTAAACGCGTAATACGCAGCAAAATAAACTGCCGTGGTGAGCCCGCCGATAAACACATAGACCGTCAACTGGCGAATTTCGGGCTTGTGCCAAAGCGCCATCAGCCGAGCCCAAAGCGAATTGTCGGCGTGGCGTGTTTCCGGTGCGTCGTTGTCGGTGGAATCGAAGATCGGTGTGGACAAATCAAAGCCCTCTTTCCAAAGCCACTGTATCTTCTGTCATGTTTAACACAAAACGTTTGTAGTATACCAGAAGTAGACACATTTTTCAATCAAAAGAAAAGACGGTGGGCCGGTAAGACCGGCCCACCAAAGTTTATCAAAGGGGAGGAAGGTAATCAAAAAATCAAAAATAAGAACTAGCG
>CAYWWF010000201.1:0-3874 GCA_964461745.1 uncultured Oscillospiraceae bacterium
CTCGAATTCAAGGTGTGGATAAGCCGAAAACTTCCATGCCAGTACGTCTGTATCCATTGGCGTTCAGGGGGTTTTGGGCGAGAAAAAAGGGCGTTGCCGCCCCTTTGTT
Source organism: uncultured Oscillospiraceae bacterium (assembly GCA_964461745.1). GTDB lineage: Bacteria > Bacillota > Clostridia > Oscillospirales > UBA929 > JAVBPF01. Next base: position 110 of record CAYWWF010000201.1, read on the forward strand.
CTCGTAATATGCTCGGATTGAAATAGATTCCTGCCCGAAAACTTTGTTTTGGACAGTTTTCTCATTGAATCACTGACCGGTAAATTTCTGGCGCACCTGGGTAATCTCGTTCATTTCGGCGGGCTTAACGGTGTACCAACCACGGGTGTTGGCTTCTTTGAAGAGCTCGGACTGAATTTCATGCTCATCCTTGAGGATGCACAGAAAATCGTCGCGCAGTTGCGTGTTAACGCACTCGCCCGCATAGGTGTTGTAGGTGCTGGAAGCATACTTTTGGCTGGAGATCAGGTCCGTGAGCGTCTCTTTGTCGCCCAGAGTTCCGGATGTCATGTTCGACAGGTTCATACCGCGTTTCCTCCTTACTTCAGATACTGGGCCAGAGTGTCGTAATGCTGCTGATGGCGTCCGGCGATGGCATCCAAACGGTTTTTCAGGGTTTGATCGGTACAAGAGGAAGCCATGGTACGGTACTTCTTTACGAGGACTTGTTCGGCGCCCAGTGTATCTTCAAGGGCTGTGAGTTCTTTGGCGGTCAGACTCGGCATGTCGCGCACACTCCTTCGTGTAAAATTTGTAAGTAGTATGCGATTTTTTCCATGCTTCTATTCAGATAAAAAACACTGTGAAACCCGGAAGTAGGTTTCACAGTGTCTGAAAAAATGATACTATTTTTTTGCTACAATGCGAAAAATGGGCAATCCTTGGGACACAAAGCGCGCCTCGTACTCCGTCTCTACATCGTCGCCGGGGTAGTGCGGCTCTGAGTGCCAGTCTGTGGAGGTTTCCACAAGCGCAAAGCCTTGGGTTTGTAGCTCTTCTAAGGTGAAGAGGTAAAGGTTTTCGTTGTCGGTCTTGAAATGCAGCTCGCCTTCAGGCGCGAGTATGGCATGGTACTGCTCGAGAAATCGCCGATGGGTCAGCCGTCGCTTGGCCTTTTTGGTTGCCGTCCAGGGGTCGCAGAAGTTGATGTGCAACCGGTCGATTTCCCCCGGCGCGTAAGTATCGCCGATTTGCTCGACATCGCCGCAGACGAAACGCAGATTTGGCAGCTTCTGGCGCTTGGCCTTCTCCATACTCATCAGCAGCGCTTCGGGTACACGCTCCCAGCCCACAAACAGAGTGTCCGGCGCTTTTTGTGCCCACGTGGTAATGAACGTGCCTTTGCCGCAACCGAGTTCAACGACAAGCCGACGGGCCTCCGGCGCAAAGCTTTCCTTCCAACGACCGCGGCACGAAGCAGAATCGGCCAAGAGATCGGAGACCTGAGCCCAGCGGGCGTCCAGATTCTTTTTCTTGCGCATTCTCAAAGCGAGGGACCTCCTGTTTCGAGAAAAATGGTATCTTTACACTCACCCGTCGAAGGCGGGCAGAGTATCAAAGAAATACGCATAAGGTTTAAAAATGGAATCAGACTAATACAAAAGAAAGTCTCGTAGAGTATGGAGGTAAAGCACCATGGCCAAAGCCGGTATGAGACGGCCAGACCCGTCGGATCCCCACGGCACGGAGAGCAACAAAAAGCAGAAGTTTCCGAAAAACGACGTCCCGCCCGTCGAAGAGTTGCAGGGACACGCCAAACGCGCGGGCGCGAAAATCAGCAAGTCAAAACCGTAGAATCCATCATGGCCGGGTCGGTTTTTACCGATTCGGCCTTTATTTTGACACTTCACGTTGTCCCCCGCCGTAGGCGGGGGAAAGTTTATTTCCGGCATTACGCAAACCGCAAACTGATGTCCAGCGCCGGGGCGCTGTGTGTCAGCGCGCCGATGGAAATGAGGTCAACGCCGGTTTCGGCGACTTGAGCGAGATTGGCTTTGCCCATGTTGCCCGAGGCCTCCGTAAGCGCCCGACCGCCAATCAGGAGCACAGCCTCACGCATGGTCTGCAAATCCATGTTGTCGAGCATGATGATGTCCGCTCCTGCGTCAAGCGCCGTACGTACTTCCTCTAAGTTCGTGGTTTCCACTTCGATTTTCAGCGTATGCGGTACGTTTTTGCGCGCGGCCTCCACCGCGGCGGCAATTCCCCCGGCCGCGACGATGTGGTTGTCTTTGATGAGCACACCGTCGGAGAGGTTGATGCGGTGGTTCGAGCCGCCCCCGGCGCGCACCGCGGCTTTTTCGAGTGTTCGCCAGAGCGGTGTGGTTTTCCGCGTATCGACGATGCGGGCTTTCGTGTGAGACACGGCGTCCGTAGCCTTGCGTGTTGCGGTTGCCACACCCGAAAGGCGTTGCAACAGATTCAGCGCACTGCGCTCACCGGTGAGCAGACTACGGGCCGGGCCCTCTATGCGCCCAAGCAGAGTTCCGTTTTCCACGACTTCACCGTCCACAACCTCGGGCGTGAAGACCACGGTGTCGTCTAGCAGCGCAAAGACGCGCGCAAACACCGAAAGACCGAACATAACGCCCGGCGCGCGCGCCCAGAGGCAGCCCTGCGCGTACCTGTCTTCAGGGACACAGCTCAGCGTGGTGACGTCGCCTCCGGCGATGTCCTCGGTGAGCGTTTGATATAAAAGATCGTCAAGCAGTAAAAAATTCATACAGCGACCTCCCGGTTAACTATTTCTGTATGTCTCCCCCGCCGTGGGTGGGGGAGCGAGACTCAATCCATTCTGAAATGAGCGCCGACACTTTCGCGGCGACGGAGCGCTTGCGCGATGATTTCAGAGGACACGGTGGCCAGCGCCAAGGTCTCCCAGTGCGCCTTTGTGGGCAGGTTCGCGTCTTTGTATTCATCAAGAATTCCCCGTACAACCGCTTCGGCGGCTTTGAGGCCCGCCTCAGAACGGACGACACCCGCACCCTGCACCATCGACTCGGCCATACGGGATCTGGCAATGTCCGGCGGGGTGACACGGCGTGACGCGGCAACGGCGGGGGGTAGATCCACCTGGGCATCGTGTGACACAGGCACAAAGCTTTCGGCAATGTGAGTGGCGACCCGACGGCCAAAGACGAGGCACTCGAGCAGGGAGTTGGAGGCCAGGCGATTGGCGCCGTGTACACCGGTGCAGGAGACTTCACCGCAGGCGTAGAGTCCCGGACGCGCGGTACAGCCGAAAAGGTCCGTGGGCAGTCCGCCCATCATGTAGTGCTGCACAGGGCGCACAGGAATAAAGTCCCGGGAAATATCAATGCCGCGCCGCAGACAGTGGCCGACGATGGTCGGGAAACGTGTGGCCAGCTCATCAAAAGACTTGTGTGTCATGTCCAAAAAGACGCAGGGCGTGCCGCCGCGGCGCATCTCTTCCACGATGGCGCGCGCGACAATGTCGCGGGGGGCCATCTCCCGAAGGCCGTCGCGCATAAAGCGCGCGCCTTCGGCGTTGCGCAACAGCGCGCCCTCACCACGTAGGGCTTCGGAGATCAAAAACGCCGGGCCACCGTCATCGGGGTGGTAAAAACCCGTTGGGTGAAATTGAATGAATTCCATGTGATGCAACGGAACGCCACAGCGTACGGCGGCAGCCAAACCGTCGCCGGTGGCGACATGGGGGTTGGTTGTGCAACTACCGAACACTTGGCCGATGCCGCCGGTGCAGAGCACCACGGCCCCCGCTAAAATGGCGGTAAAGCCACCTTCACGGTAGGTCAGGATGCCCGTGGCGCGTGAGCCGTCGGTGAGAATGTCTACTAAAAACGCGTGCGGCAGAACCCGGATGTTTGGTTGACGGCGCACAAGCCCGGCCAGCACCTTGACGGTTTCGCGGCCTGTCGCGTCGCCGCCGGCGTGTACCACACGGTTGCGCGTGTGGCCGCCTTC
>CAYWWF010000202.1:0-3798 GCA_964461745.1 uncultured Oscillospiraceae bacterium
GGCTGTAGATGTAGAAGTAATAGTACGCGTCGTCGCGGGAGGTCGCCATGCGGCTACCGTCATCGGCCGTACCGTTGGCACCCACGTAACCAACGTCGGCGCTGGTCTGCAAGAACAGGGTGTTGGCCCACTGGAGAATGAAGGGGCTGCCCGGGCAGTAGGAGGTGGCGTTTAAGAAAACTTCGGGGCAGTCTTCACGGAGTTTCTCCAAGATCATAACCCAGCTTTCCCAGGTGTCGACCATGTAGTACATGCCCTGGTAGCCGCCGGTCGGGTGGCCATGGCTTGTGTTGGTACAGGGGGCATAAGTAAAGCCGTCGAGCTTCCAATACTTTACGCCGTATTTCTGCTGGGTGTCGAGCATGAACTGGAGCACGTTTTGAACATATGTGTGGTTGCCGATGCAGACGTCACCAGAGGCGGCGTTGTAACCGCCGGTGCCGGCTGCTTCCATACGGCGACCGAAGTTGCCGGTTTCACCGTTGTAGCCGCCGCGCGGGCCAAGCCAGAGACCGAAGTTGGAACCGACATCCAAGAGGGCCTTTGCCAGTGGCAGGAATTTTTCTTCGGCGAATTTGGAGTTAAAGCTCCAGAAGTTGGCCTGATAGTTGTTCCAGCCGTCGTCAGCACTGTAGCAGTCGGCCGGACGCACGCCGAATTGGGTCAGACCCTTTTCAAAGTCCATAAACGAAGCGGTCAGGGACTCCGGCGAGATGTTCATGCCACCGTCGTACCAGGAGTTGTACTGGATACGGAAGGAGGTCTGTGTGGCGATTTCTTCGATGTAGTCATAGAAGTCGGACTGCACAACCTGGTAGTCGCCGGCGCGCGCGGCGCCCAGGACGGTCGGCCAAGTCACAAATTTGCCTTCGGTGGTCTTCTCGAGCTTATTGAAGTTTTTGCCCGAGAAATAGCGCAGACGCACGGTGTTGTCCACGACGTTGGACTCCACTATGTGGAACTCGACGCCGAGGAAGAAGCTCTTCATATAAACCGGCTGGCCGAGGCCCGTGAAGTAGTTGCCCAAAACGCCCTGGCCCGAGGAGACGCTGGCCGGACGGCACCAGATGGTGCTTCTGTCGGTGATCGTGTCGAGCTTGAAGACGTCGGTGTCGATGTAGTCGATCGCGGCTTTCCCGGCGTCTTTCTCCGGAACGCTGATCTCAAGGAAGGAGCGCATGTAGTTATCGTCGTCATACATCACGACGTTGTAGGTGATGTTCCATGTTAAACCATTTTTCACATAGGGCGCGAAGTTCACGACGAGCTGCTTGCCGCCGTCGATGTCTTTGGTCACGATGGCGTTTTCATCGGCCAGTGTGAGCATACTGGACTTGATGATCGGGGAGGCCTCGGTCTCTGCGGGCACGACGGAAGCGGGCACTTCGAGCAACAGACCAAGATCGCCGGCAAAGCTTTCTCCCCAAAGGGACTTCGCGACGAGCTGAACTTTGGAGGCGGTGTAAGTTTTGTCGAGGGTTACGTACTGCGCGCCGCTCACGTTGTTCAGGGTGCCTTCGGCGGCCTTGTCCCAAGACGCGGTCTCTTCGTTGTAGACGAGGAGCTCATAGTCCTTGACGGAACCGCTCGGTGCGGTGTAGGAGAGCACGTTGAAGGTGCGGTTGGTGCCGCGGCCAAAGCCGACTTCAGCGGTGTTGTCGGCGACGGAGGAACTCCAGCCGGCATTGTTCAGCGGGTTCATGGCTTTGTCTGTGTAAAGGCTGATGTCGGAACCCGTGATGGAAACCGTGCCGATGACGGAGGTGGCCTCAAGGCGGACATAGCGCGCGGTATAAGCCTTGTCAAGGTTTACATACTGCTTGACACCGACGTTGTAAAGATTGCCCACACGGCCCATCTTGTTCGGGAAGGTGCCTGTGGAAATCTTTTTCCAGGTGGTGCCGTCGGAGCTTATGTAGAAGTTGAAGTTCACGATGGTGCCGTTGACGCCGTAAGCCGGATCCGAGTAACCCGGACGTTTGAGGTAGGAGAAAGACTGGAAGGTCTTTTCGGCCTTCATGTCGATTTCCACATACAGCGGCAGGGCGACGTTAGAGTACATATCGACATTGGTGTTCGGGTTGTCGTCGATGATCGCGGAGGCGTTGGTCGAAGCGCCTGTGCTCGGGCAGCGGGCGATGGCGGTCCAGCCGGTCTTGGGGATGGAGGCTGTGGAGGCGACTTCCGTCTTGGGCACGTCGCCGGTGTAGAGCGCAAACTCGCCGCCGCTGAAGGACTGCGTGCCGAGAACGCTCTTGGCCACGAGTTTGACATAGCGCGCGGAGTAGTTTTGTCCGAGGTCGACGTACTGCTCGAAGCCGCTGCCGTCTACGATGGCATTTGTGAATTTTCCTTCGGCGGTTTTCGTCCAAGAGGATTTGTCGGCGCTGACAAAGAACTCAAACGCGTCCACGGTGCCGTCGAGGTTTGTGCCCGGGCGTTTGAGGTAGGAGAAGGTGCGGAAGGTGCGGGACGCACCGAGGTCGAATTCAGCCGAATAGCTGGGGCTTTCGACGTCCAGCACGGCTTCGTCGGTCAGACTGTCAGAGAGCATCGCTTCGAGGGAGACACTCTGCGCGCGGTCTTCTGTATAGACGGTGCCGCTCCAGGAGGTGCGGGCGAGTTTGCCGGTCGGAGCTGTCACACTGAGTTCAAGATTCGGCGTGACGACGTTTTCCGTGCCGGTCAGGGTGTTGATCACAAAGTCTTCGGAGCCCACGCCGGGCGTAAAGATGGTGCTGTTCTCACCGGTACGGAAGTTTTCCAGCGCGGTGGTGGCAAATTTGCCATCGGCAATCGAGAAGCGGCGCTCCAGGAAGGCGTTTCCGATGGAGACGGTGTCTCCCTCAACCTGTACGGAGACGCCATCGGCGCTCGGGGCGGCCAACACGGTACCGAGGTTGCCCGTAAGGCTGAAGACCATCAAGAAGGCGAGGAAAACGGAGAGAAGTCGCGTTGCTTTAACGCCTTTTTTCATTGGATTAGCTCCTTTTCACTTGATATTTTTACTTAGCTGTTTGGAACTCGTTGTGAAGAATTTTGACTCCCTATCAACTCCTTGTCTTCTCAAAACCGACAAAAACTGAGGGCGACACTGCGCAATGAAACGCTGGACAATGGCACGGGTTGTCCTGGAATTGCCCTTTGAAATTCATGGCAGACCACACAGAATTTGTCACAATACATACACTGCAATTGTATCATTTTCAATAAAAACAGTCAAGACATCTTTTGGGATTTAGGGCAATTTGTTTTGTTTTATCGTTTCATTCTTACAGTTATGTCAGTTCTGCTGATGTTGGAGAAAAAATGGGCTTGACAAGTTGAGATGACTCGTGTAAACTTAAATTGAGATTACAAGAGTAAACCTAAGAACACAAAATGTTCCAGTCTACATCATAACCGCCGGAGGGATACCATGCAGAAAAAAATCACCGTGACCGACGCCGAGCTGCCCATTATGAAGGTGCTCTGGGCTAAAGGAGCGTCCACGTCGCCCGAAATCTTCGAATCGATGGAGGGGGCCGAGGACAAGAACAAGAGTACACTCAAGACCCTGCTGTTGAGACTGGTACATAAGGGTGCCGTGAAGGCCGAAGAGATCAACGGACGTCATTACCGCTATATCCCCCAGATCACGCAGGATCAATACATCGCTACGTCCCGCCGGAACTTTTTGGAACGTGTCTTTGACGGTTCAGCACAAAAGATGCTGATCAATTTTGTACGTGAGGAGAACATCTCGAAAGCCGATTTGGAGCGGCTCATGGACATGATTGAGGAGGGATCCTGATGTCC
>CAYWWF010000203.1:0-3793 GCA_964461745.1 uncultured Oscillospiraceae bacterium
AAACACGCTGAGTTGTTTCGGCGCGCCCTGATGTTTTTATCAGGGCGCGCTTTTTTTGTATTCTACAAGGTTGTGTGTAGGGGGCGATGCCCACATCGTCCCGTGAAAGGCAACATTTTTAGATCGGTCGGGCCGATGTGGGCATCGGCCCCTACGTTTGTCATTGAATCCGCGTGCAATACAATGTGGCCTGCGAGGCTTTTGACAATCCCGGAACGCATACAATGCGTTCCCTACAGAATACATGATGCATGGGGGCATTGCCATGAAAACCAATACCTTAGCCAGCCGCGCGTTGCGCCGTACAACACAAATGGGGATACTGGCCGCCCTGTCCATCGGTCTTGTGCTGTTGATTCGCTTTCCGATTTTCCCGGTGGCTTCGTATCTCGAATACGAGCCGGCGGATGTGCCCATTTTGATCGGTGCATTTTTGTACGGCCCCTGGCAAGGATTATTACTTACCACTGTCGTATCTTTTTTGCAGGCCTTGACCGTGAGCGCGCAATCGGGTATTGCGGGCTTCATCATGCATGTCTGCGCGACGGGCGGCATGGTTGTTGTCGCGGGAAGCATCTACCGCCGCCGTAAGACGATGGGGGGGGCGGTATTGGCGCTGGTGCTCGGCGCATTGACGATGACGGCACTGATGGTGCCGCTGAACCTCATCGTGACGCCGCTGTTTTTTCCGGTGCCCATGGAGGCGGTTGTGGACTTGCTGCTGCCGGCCATCATTCCATTTAACCTCATCAAAGGCTTTGGCAACGCGCTGCTGACGTTCTTGCTCTATAAGCGTCTGGGCCGACTCCTCAAATATTGACAGGAAACGGCCTTGCATTCTCTTTGAATTCCGTATACAATGAACATAATTGTATTGACGTTTTGCCAAAATGGAGGGCCAACCTATGCAAATGCGAACCATAGAATCTTTGGGCGTCACCGTATCCCGCCTCGGCTTCGGGGCCATGCGACTGCCGACGCAGGCGGACGGAACCGTCGACTACCCCGCCGCCGAAGCGATAGTGGACTACCTTTTTGCGCAGGGCGTGAATTACTTCGATACGGCGTACTTTTACCACAACAAGCAGTCCGAGCCGTTTTTGCGGCGCGCGCTTGTCGAACGCCACCCGAGAGACGCCTATTTTATTGCCTCAAAGCTACCGGTGTTTGCCTGCCGGGATGAGGCGCATATGCGTGCGGTGTTTCAGGAGCAAAAACAAAACCTCGGCGTCGAGGTCATCGACTTTTACCTTATGCATGCCCTGAGCAAAAAGTCTTGGGAGAAGGCGTGTGGCATGAACGCGCGGGAACTGGGCCGGGAACTCAAGGAGTCCGGACAAGTTCGTTTCCTGGGCTTCTCCTTTCACGACGCGGTGGAGAACTTTGAAAGCATTCTCGATGACTTCCCCTGGGACTTCTGCCAAATTCAGCTCAACTACGCCGACTGGTCGCAGTACAAGGCCGATGTACTGTATCATGCACTGGTTGAGCGTGGCATTCCGATCATCGTGATGGAGCCCGTGCGCGGTGGGGGACTGTCTACGCTCTATCCGCATATGCTGGAGATCTTGAAGGAGACGAGCAGTGATGCCACACCGGCCTCTTTGGCGCTGCGCTTTTGCGCCGATTTGCCGCAAGTGGACCTCATTTTGTCGGGCATGAGCAATATGGCCCAGTGTGAGGAAAACATTGCGACCTTCAGTCCGCCGCAGCCGCTTACCGACCGCGATAAGGACGGTTTGCGTCGCGTCGTCGAGGCGCTCAGCGCGATCCCGCTGGTTCCCTGCACCAAGTGCGAGTACTGCAAGGATTGCCCGCAGAGCATTCCGATTCCAACGATCCTCTCAGGTTACAACAGTCATGTGGCTCGCCTCAACAACTGGGACTTGACGGACACGTATTATCTGGGCACACCCGAAGAAAAACGCGCGTCGGCTTGTACGCGTTGCGGTTTCTGTGAGTCCGTCTGCCCACAGCAGATCAAGATCCCCGATGAAATTGAAAAGGCCCACAGTGCGGCGATGAAGTTATTGGGTATGGTGAAATAGAGCCTGTAACGACATAAAGGGAGCAAAAAACAAATGAAAAAGGGTATTGCATGGGTGCTGACGGTCTGTCTGTTTGCATCGCTTTGCGTCGGGTTTGCGGCGGAGCCCGCGACGTTTAAGGACATCTCGGGACATTGGGCGCAATTATACATCCAATCTGTGAGCGCGCAGGGTGCTATGACAGGCACAGCATCAGGCAAGTTTTCACCGAACGGGACGCTGACGCGTGCCCAAGTCGTGCGGATTTTCTACAACCTGTACAGTTATGTGCCAGCGCCGCAGGACGTGAACTTCCCCGACGTGCAAGATCAGTGGTTTGCCGACGCGGTGCGCTGGGCGGCCGGACATGGCATTGTTTCGGGCTCGCCTGAGGGCTTATTCAAACCCAATGACCCCGTGACCCGCGAACAAGTCGCCGTGATGCTGTATCGATTGGCGTGGAAAAGCCATCCGGATCTGTTTATGGGCTCCGTTGGCGCGGTCTCCTTTCTTGATTCTTTGTCCATACAAGAATACGCAAAAGACGCGGTAAGCGCCCTTGTTGGGATCGGGCTGCTCAATGGGAAACCGGGCAACCGCTTTGACCCGAAGGGCCTTATCACGCGCGGCGAAATGGCGAAAATCATGTATACTTACCATGAACGCACCGGAGACCTTCAAGCGGACTACAAGATTGTCCGAACCGGAAGCGCCCAGGAACTCGGCGCTGTCTTCTTCAGCGGTATGACAAACGAGGACAACATCAAAATTGAAATCACCGGGTTTGTTGTGCGTTTCTTTGGGAAAATCGACACAATGGATCCCAAAACATTGACCGATGTTGTACTGACGCGCGACGGAACACCGATAGGAAATCCCGTTGTCTTCGGCGGGAAAGTGAACAATTCCCAGTGGGTGGGGCAAGAGGTTACGGATTTTCTCTTCACCTTCGCAGATAAAGTCACTGAGCCGGGCAACTACGGGATGATCGGGAAATACCTCGGTGTGCCGTTTACGGTGTACAACATAATCTTGGAGAAAGTTCCCTTGGGTACCACGCCCGCCGACGCCGCTAAACTCAAAAGCACAGGGTATTGGGGATATGAGCAAGATGGGCGATGCGTTGCCTTGGCGGCCTTTGCTTTCTATTTCAACGGCGTACAGGAAGTGATGCGACGCGCCGACCTCACGGAGCTCAAGCTTACGCGCGATGGGGAAGCAATTGCGCTTGAGGTGGAAGACGTTGTGGGGAGAGAATTAGAGGTAACCGACCTCGGGCCTGAGACAGCTTTTTACCTTATACTAAAAGAACCGCTCGTCACGCCGGGCGTCTATAAACTCAGCGGCAAATACCGCGGCACTGCGTTTACCACCGAAGCGATACAGGTGGGACAATAGAATGACGAGAAGGGGGGCATACGCCCCCCAGGCTGTCAAAGAATTGACAGCCTGGGAAGGCGCGTGCGCGCGCCTGGCTTCACGCGGATGGGATCTAGACGTGAAAAAGGGGGTTCAGCACCCACTTTTCACACTTTTCCCCCTGATGCTTTTTGAACACTTGCCAGAGAATAGGCTTTTTTGACAGTCTGAGGGGGGCATACGCCTCCCTTTTTTGTATCCATTTCTTGTGAATGGAAAAAAGTGCGTAGAAATATAAATTTTTTCATGGGCATTCCCATTCAGATAAGCGAGAACACAAAAATGTAGTATAATTAGAATGCATAAAAATATGCGACAATGAAACACAAACTCTGTTTATAATGTTA
>CAYWWF010000204.1:0-3791 GCA_964461745.1 uncultured Oscillospiraceae bacterium
CGGCCAGGCTGTAGACTCCTCGGCCATCATCAAGGCGTTCGGATAGGCCGCGAAGACCTGCTCGTTGAGCTTCCGCAACAGCGAAATCGCCTCAATGTTTTCATGACCACCGTAGACATTCGGTGTCCATTGTCCGGGCTTTTTGCCGTAATCCAAGTAAAGCATCGAGGAGACCGCGTCCACGCGCAGGCCATCGATGTGGTACTTGTCCATCCAGAACAGGGCAGCGGACATCAAAAATGAACACACTTCGTTGCGCCCGAAGTCAAAGATACGGGTGCCCCAATCGGGGTGTTCCATCTTCTTCGGGTCATCGTACTCAAAACAATAAGAGCCGTCAAATTCGACGAGTCCATGGCCGTCCTTCGGGAAGTGCGCGGGCACCCAGTCGAGCAGCACGCCGAGGCCGGCCTGGTGGCAGGCGTCGACAAAGGCCATAAAGTCATGGGGGGTGCCGTAACGGGACGTCGGGGCAAAGTGGCTGACGGCTTGGTAGCCCCAGGAGCCGTCAAACGGATGCTCCATGACGGGCAGCAGCTCCACGTGTGTATAGCCCATTTCCTTTACATAGGGGATAAGCTCCCGCGCAAGCTCAGCGTAAGAGAGCAGACGGCCGTCTTCGCTGTGGCGCCAAGAGCCGAGATGGACTTCGTAAATGTTCAGCGGACGATCGTAGGCCGGGCGGCGCGCGGAGATCCAGCCCTCGTCGTTCCAACTGTAGCCGTCGAGGTCAAAGACCTTCGAGGCCGTGTGCGGCGGTGTCTCAGTATGAAACGCGAACGGGTCGCATTTTTCTAAGATGCGACCGTTTTGTGTTTCTATGGCATACTTATAGCTCGCAAAGCGGCCGAGTTCAGGCACAAAAGCCTCCCAGACGCCGACGGAAATCTTAGCGCAGGGTGTCTGAGAGCGATCCCAACCGTTGAAATCACCGACAACCGAAACCGCGCGCGCGTTGGGGGCCCAGACGCGGAAAACCACGCCGTCGCGGCCTTCATGGCGCATCGGATGCGCGCCCATCACCGTATAGGCGCGGGCGTCGTTGCCTTCGTGAAACAGATAGAGGTGCAAGTCGAGATCTTTATCGCGCGGCAAAGTGGGCAAAGAAGGCACCGCTTTCTTCGGCGTTTTGGCTCTGGTCTTCGTGACCTTCTCCGCAGTTTCGGCGCTTACCTGTTTAGAGGACTTGGCCCGGGCGGCGGCGGTCTCGGAGGTCTTTCCGACGGAGGCCTTTTTCGTCACGGTTTTGGCTTTGGCGGAGGCGGCTTTCACGGAACTGGCCGCAGACTGGTTGTCCGCCGGGGTTGCGACAGACTCGCTCTGTTGCGCATTTTTCCGGGCTCGCCCGGCCTTGCTTTCAGCCAAAGTGATCGCTCCTTCTGAAAGGGCACTGTAAAAAACACCGCCCACACATTGTTGAAAGGGTCTGTTGAAAAATTGAAATTTTTCAACAGAATTGGTTAGGGGATGTTTTTCCGGGTAGTGAATTCCCGAAAAAACGATTAAATTTACGGAGTAAAAGTTGCGGAGATTTTCGCTATTCAACAGGCCCTGAAAGGGTTTGTTGGAAAATGACGACAGCTGGCCTATCTTACTCAGGCTTGTTTCAGCCGCGTTTTACAATGATACCTTCGGCGTTGTTTCCGATGCCAGCGGCGTTGAGTTCGTCGTAGTCTAGATGCACGCGCGTGGCAAACTTCGGGGACACACGCGCCAGTACCTCTTCAAAAACCAACGCGCGCGGGCCGCCGATGCGCAGACCGACGATCGAACGGTTTTCGATGCCGTACGCGTCGGCGTCTTCCTGCGAAATATGCGCATGGCGCTTGGCCACAATAACGCCTTCAGTGAGATCCACGGAGCCCGCAGGGCCGACCAGGCGGCAGGGCGCGGAACCAGCCACGTCACCGCTTTCTCGCACGGGGGGGGTAATACCGAGCACACGCGCGTCGGTCAAAGACACTTCGATTTGGGTCACGGGGCGCTCCGGCCCGAGAATCGAGATGTTGTCGATGGCGCCGCGCGGCCCTTCGACGCGCACCTTTTCCTCGGTGAGGAACTCGCCGGGCATGGACAGCTCTCGCTTGTTGTGCAGGGTGTAGCCGGGGCCAAACAGGGCCTCGACCGTTTCGCGGGTGACGTGCACGTGGCGTGCGGAACCTTCGATGATGATGCGCAGTTCTTCCATAACAAGAAAATCCCCTTTGGTTGTTACATATTCGCAAAAGTCTACCCAAAATCACAATCATGCGCACCTGAACGGACCATCATCACCACAACACATTGTAAATAGATAAATGATTCTCTCGCTTTTGCGATTTGTCCATCAGACGATGTATCCACTCAACTACGCACGTCCAGTTTTAAGGCAGGCTCATTTTATCACATCCACTTGGCTTCCGCAACCTTTTTCAATCTTTACAATGGTGAATGCAGGTGTTATACTGACTTTTGTGTCGAGTTGAACAAAATGCCCGGATGGGCCGATGGTGTTTCTATCCCAATTGGCAGGATCATCCTGCTGAAAATGACCTGCGAATGTGGGTGTATGGTATGGAAACGGGGGAGGAGAGGCGGTATGTCCGACTTTTCAAGAACCATAACGCTGTTGCGGCGGGAGAAAAAATGTTCGCAACGCGACGTGGCCGACGCGCTGGGCGTGTCCCAGTCCCGTCTGTCGCACTATGAAAAAGGGACGCGCGAGCCGGGACTGGATTTTGTCGCGCGCATTGCCGACTTTTTCGGCGTCACCACCGACTACTTACTGGGCCGCAGCATGATGCGCGATGGCGCGTTTGTCAATGAGGACAACGTCTACGACGCTCAGGGTGAAAAGGGCAACCGCCTTACCGGCAGCGTCGTGTCACTGTTGCAAAAGAAATTGCTGCTCAACGCCGTGAGCTTGCTGATTGATCTGACCGGCAAGACCGGCTCGAAGGAGCTTATGGAGGCCGTGTCGGCTTACCTTGGCGATGTGGTCTATCTGCTGTTCCGCCATGTCTACGACGTCTCCGGCGAAAACGGTGACGCGTTTTTCAGCATCCCCCAGGAGTTGTTTTCCCAGGCCGCGCGCGCGGATATGGCCGCGTGTGAACTGCGGCTTGCGTCTTTGCTCGTTGGACGTGATACGGAAGGGCGAAAAACACCCGAGGTGCGTCTGCCGGCGTTGTCCCACAAAACATTGCTGGAAGAGTATCCGCAGGTTGCCCAGTCGTTGTTCTTGGTCTTACAGCAGGCCGGGCAAAGAATGGGAAAATAGACTGGTTTCAACGAAAAACTCTGCGAAGCTTATTGATGGTGACTCACATCCAGGAGGTTGTTTGTTTGCTCATACCGAAAACGCCGCTGCCTCCGTTGCGCCGCCTGACGGTGATGGGCCTGATGGTCGCGCTCTCCGGCGTGTTGTCCCTATTTACGCTCTATCCGACGCAGACTTTCCGTGTATTGCACTTTGCCTATCTGCCCGGCGCGGTCGGCTCGATTTTGTTTGGCTTTCCCGCCGGGGTGATGCTCGGCATCGGTTCGGACATCGTCTCCTGGCTCATCAAACCCGGCGGCGCGTTTTTCTGGGGCTTTACGCTCTCGGCGGTTGTGCAGAACCTGATTTACGCCGCGTTTTTGTACCGTCGTCCGCTGCGCGTCTTTCGCGTCGCGCTGGCGCAGTTTGCGGTAACTGTTGTGGTCTCGCTCGGACTCAATATGATTTGGCTTCAGATGATGTACGGCATGTCCGCCGGTACGTTTTTCGTCTGGGAGCGGTTGCTCATGCATCTGCTCTTTTTCCCGCTGCA
>CAYWWF010000205.1:0-3720 GCA_964461745.1 uncultured Oscillospiraceae bacterium
CCCCTTGACCGTGCTTCTTTGGTTACTTTCTTGCACGAGCAAGAAAGTAACGCCCCCGTCCCACGCGGGGGCGAAATTCCAAATGTTGAATGATGCGTGATCCAATCTGGGGTGAAAAGATGGACAAAAAAAAGACAAAAAATAGTTTTCGATCGATAGGCCTGCTTCCGGCCCTCATACTCCTTTTGAATCTCAGTCTCTCCGGCTGCGGCAGCTTGCCGGTGCCGCAGAGCCGGGAACTCTCACAGTATGAACTGATCCTGGTCGCGGGCTTCGACGCGTCCAGCGAACAAAACGACCAGATCGCCGTGACGCTGATGTCTTCGATGGAGACCGGCCCGGGCGGCGAGGGCGGCGGCGGTGAGGGCCCTAAGACCGAACTCTACGTCAGCGACGCGTCCACGGTGACTGCGGCGATTGAGAAAACACAGACTTACAGCGACCGCTATTTCTTCATGGGCCACACGGACTACTACCTCTTCGGAGAGGATTCCGCGCGCGACAGCCTGGACCGCTTTGTCGACTATCTCACGCGCGAGCCCACGCAGCGCTACAGCGGCAAACTGTTTGTCGTCAAGGGCGCTTCGGCGCGGGATTTCCTCAAGGCGACGGGCCAGCAAAAAATGCTGCTGAGCGACCGCTTGGCTTCGATGGAGCGGGAGTCAAACTATTTCGCGGGTTCGGGCAGCGCGACCCTCGGAGAGTTTTTGACCAGTGTGCATCGGCATGGGCCGGTGCTTTTGCCGATGCTTTCTCTGGTGGACCCGGCGGCCCATCGCCCGGTTACGGACAGTGAAGACGCAGACACACAGGCCGAGGGCGGCGACAGCGGCGGCAAATCGGGCAAAGAGAAACAAAAGACCGCGGGAGCGGGCAAAGAAAAAGAACAGTCGGACAAAGAGAAGACAGATGAAGACAACGCTGCGCAACAGCAGCAACAGGCCATACTCGAAGAGGAAGAGGAAACCGAACTGCTTGCGGCGGCGTCCACTCTCACCACAGGTATGTCTTGGCGTCTGCCTGATTTTCTGCGGCGCAAACCCAAAGGCCCCAGCCCCACACCCGGTGGCATTCACCCGGTGTGGACGGAGTCGGGTGGTGTGGAAGCGGGCCTTCAGGCCGTGTCTCGCCAGCGCACGACTCGGAACCGGACAAACTCCGTTACAAATCCGTCCCCGAGCGCGCCGCAGCGCCCGGGTGTGAGCCCACAGCCCGAACCCTCTGCGACAACAGACACTTTGGCGGGGGCCTCCCCGACACCGAAGCCTGCGGCAGCAAGTACCACCGCGCCAAGTCCTGCGGCCCAAACGGAAACCAAGCCCCAAAAATCCGAGAAAACGGACAAAGACACCTCGTCCCAAAAGGGAGATGCGTCGGGCAAAGGCGAGCAAGCCCCACCCGACTCTCCGTCTGAGGGCCCCTCGGCTCCGCCGTCGCCTGGGGATGCCATTTCGCGTGAGATAATCCGCCGCCACGGCGGTTCGGACGCCTTAAACCGCAACGACAGCGTCGACACAACCAACGACGCCCCCCCGCAGGGCAAAGCCGCCGATTTCAACCTCGCCGGCTATGCGATCCTGCAAGACGGGCGCATGGTGGGAGAGATTCCGCTGACGCTCGCCCTCGGCGTCAACTATCTCCACGACGAAGCGCTGAAGGACATCATCGAGGTGCGCGGGCCCGATGGGGGCCCCGTCGCACTGAGCGTCTTGGCCTCGCGCTGTGAACCCGAGGCGCATTGGGATAGTGACGGTAACCTTCAGCGCCTGACGTTGAACCTCACGGTCGACAGCGCGCTGCGTGAGAACCAGAGCCAGGTGGATGTGACAGCGCCGGAAGGGCGCGAACTGCTTGCGCAGCGGCAAAACGAAGCGCTGCATGAGCGGATGAGAAACCTCATCGAGGACGCGCAAGCGCGTTCGCTTGACTATATCGGCCTTGGTGAGCGGATTGAGGCGAAAAATCCCTACCGCTACGCGCGCATCCGGGATCGCTGGAACGAGATATTCCCCTCGCTTCCGGTCACGATTGCCGTAAAAAGTTTGATCCGCCGCACCTCCGACGTGTTGTACCCGATTGGCGGAGAGTCGTAAATCCGTTTGTTGTTCTTCCCCGGGCGCGATGTTACCCGAGCTCCGACAGAGAGGAGATGGGCCTATGCTTTTGTTTCTTGTGGTGGCCGTTGCGGCCGCCGGGATCGATCTCATCAGCGGACGAAAAGAAAAACAACCTCCGCGCTACTATGTAATTTATCTTTCGCTGACGCTTGGCGCCATGGCGCTCTATACGCTGTACTCGCTGTTTACGCACCAGTTCTCGCTGGTCGGCTGGATCGTGTAAAAGTATCTTGTCCCCCTGAGGGGGAACAAGGTAGATGGGGCACCGGCCTGCAGGCCGGTTACCCAGATTTTCTGAGGAAAATCTGGGGGTTATGGAGTTTTTCCGAGGCACATGTCCCCGGAAAAACAATTAAACTTTATTTCCGCCGGTGGCGGAAAACTCTGCGAGGCTTTTTTCACAGTCTTTGGTTCGCATACAATGCGAACCCTACGGGAGCCATATGAAAACGTGTTTTGTCCCCTGGTCGGGGACAAGAACCCGTCTGGAGGTATGCGCCATGCCGCCGAGGCAAGACTTGATTTCCGCGCGTCAACTGCTCACGCTGTCCCTGTTTGCGCTGTTTTCCACACTGACGCAGGGTATAGCCGCCGCCGCGGCGGACATTCCGGGCGGAGGGGGCCTCTTGTCCCCGCTGGTGGCCTTGCTGCCGCTCCTGGGGCTGTTGTTTCTGCTGGCTGTCGTCTACAAGCGATACCCGGACCAACCGCTGGATCAAATCGTTCTGCACGCACTTGGGCCCGTAATTGGTCGGGTGATCCTGTTTTTGTTTCTGTCTTGGGCCTTTCTCTCGGCCGCGCTCACAGCCAGACTGTACAGTGAACGCATCGTCAACACGATGTTTTCCGATGTACCGCAACCGTTTTTCCTGATCCTGCTGTTTGTGATCACCGGCTATGCCGCGCGTCGACGCCTAAATGTGCTCTCGCGAGCGGGCCTTGTGTTTTTGTGTTTTCTGTTCCTCGTCGTTTTGCTGCTGTGCATCGTCTCGCTGAGCAACATGAAGGCCGGGCGGCTCGTCCCCCTGCTGCCGTCTGAATTTCTGCCGTTTGGACGCGCGGCGCTCACGGGCGCGGGCCTCTTCGGCGTGGCGCTGTTGCCCTCGTTTTTGTCCGCGCGTGTGCGCGACCGCGAAAACACCGGCAAAAAGAACTGGTCTACCTTGGCGGTGGCCGGCGGCTTTACGCTGCTTATTTTGATCATCATCTTCGGGCTGCTCGGCTCGGGGCTCACCGGCGTCGTGCAAAACCCCTACATCGACGCGGTGCGCAACATCTCGGGCAAGCACGGCAATCTGCATCTCGAGGCCTTGGTGATTGCGCTGTCGTTTTTGCCGGATTTTTTGCAGGTGACGCTGATGGTCATGGTCATCAACACGCTGTTTGGCGCGTTGTTCCGTCTGCCGGATACCAATCGGTTCTCGACACCCATCCATCTGTTGTTGTTTGCGGCGACGATGGCCCTGTCGCAGGACCTGTTTGATCTCTATGCCTTTGCCCGGACGGCCTGGCCGATGGGCTCGCTGATCCTTATGTTTGGTTTGCTAACGCTGACTCTGCTCATCGCGCTTTTGCGTGTGCCCAAAAAGAAGATGGGGTTTGA
>CAYWWF010000206.1:0-3656 GCA_964461745.1 uncultured Oscillospiraceae bacterium
GATATTCTGAACGCCTGACTCTAATATAATGTCAACATATTCCGGCTCAATAACAGTTTCACGGTAAATCAAAGTAGACGGTGTGTTTGTAACCAATGTCGACGCGTACAGCGCCACATCATACCAGCAAGCACTCCTTTTCTCCACCGGTGATTTGCCGAATGGAACCCACACGGTCACAATGACCATGACGTACACCAAAAACCCGTTGTCGGGCCGTGAAGACGGCCACATTGACTTCGCGAAGGTGTATGCCCCGACAGGCGCTCTGGAGTCCATTGCCATTGCCGGCGGAGATGTCAACCTCAGCGCGGGCACGACCAAGCAATTGACCGTCACAACCACTCCGGCGGCGGCCCCGCACGACGGCATCCTGTGGTCTTCCAGCGAACCCGCTGTCGCGTCGATCACCGAAAATGGGTTGGTCAAAGCCAACAAGAACGGCACGACCGTGATCACGGCGACTGCGAAGAACACCACGATTTCCGCGAGCATCAATGTCACGGTCACCGGAAACGACATCGCCAAGTATTTAACTGTCGTAGACGATTTCGGTTCTCACGGCGGATTTGCGTTTGAGTTCCTGCAATCCTGGGGCACCGACAGCGGATACCCGTGGCTGTTTTATGAGGGTACGAACCACTACGCCACAGGCAACCAAAGCGGCGGCCAACCCACCGCGGTGCTCACCTTTGACGGCGTCGGTGTTGAAGTCTACGGCAACCTACAAGACGATCAGGGCATTTACAACATCTACCTGGACGGCGAACTGGTGGAACAAAAAGACGCGTATCGCACACCGCGCGCGACCCAACAGCTCATTTACGCGCGAAATGATCTGGCGGATGGCACCCATGTGCTCAAAGTCGCCACGTCCGGCACTAAAAATCCGGCCAGTCGGGGCACCAGCATCTCCATCGACTACGCAAAAGTGTACCACAACGACATCGGTGCCACCGATTTTGACATTCTTTACCCCGCCATCAACTTAGAAGTTGCAGACGAGTATGCGCTTGAAGTTGTGACCAAGCCGACTTACGCCAATATAGCCAACATCACGTGGAGTTCGTCCGACGCGAGCATCGTGACCGTGAATGAAAACGGCGTGGTTTGTGGCGTGAAACCCGGTACCGCGGTTGTCACCGGAAAAATGCCAAGCGGCGTGGAGAAAAAAGCTTCGATCACCGTTATGAGCGCGAGCAACAAACTGTACGCCATGTTTGGCAACACGAATGTGCATTACCTGCAAAAAGATTATGCGAGCATCGTCAACAAGTTCCGCTATGAGTCTTCCTTGTACAACTCCGACTTTGGTTGGAAAAACGATCAAATCAACGCGGAAATCGTAACCTGCACCAAAGACGAGCCCGTCAAAAATGTAAGCATCAAAGCCCAGGATTTCGCGAGCGAAGATGGTGCTGTATTCTCTAAGGACAACATCTCTATCCAGTTCCTCAGAGAAACTTCCGTGGGCAGCGGCAGAGCTGGCAGCAATCCTTCTTCCCCGCATACCCCTGTACCGGATATCATTTACAGCAGCGAGCCCAAAGATCTTGCCAGCCAGCGCGTCCAAAGCGCCTGGATGAGCATCGTGATTCCCAAGGACACCAAGGCGGGCGTCTACACCGGTTATGTGGAAATCAGCGGCGACGATATGGAATCTATCCTCCTGCCGTATACCTTTGAAGTGATGGATTTGACGCAGCCGGATGTACAAGACTACCAAGGCGGCGTCGAGCTGTGGGAGTACCCCTATGCTGTCGCGAAGTACTACAACATTCCGGACAGTGAACTGTACGGCGAGCGCCACATCGCCCTGCTGCGACAGAACCTCAAGGAGTATGCCGCCATGGGTGGCAACACCATTTCAACGGCCATCACCGAATATCCCTGGGCGCGGAACAACCCGTTTGACTACCCCTCCACGATCAAGTGGTCAAGGGGTGCAGACGGAAAATTCAAGTTTGATTTCACCCATTTTGACGCATGGGTTTCGCTCAACTTGGAGTACGGCATCAGCGACAAGTTGAAATGCTTCAGCATGTCCCCCTATTACAGCATGGTGTATTACGATGAGGTAACAGGCCAGACGGTATCTGAAAGCGTCACTGTCAACTCCGCGCGCTGGAAAACCATGTGGGGTCAGTTCTTAGAGGCTTTCATCCCACATTTGGACGAAAAAGGCTGGTTTGACATGACCTACACGGCCATGGATGAAGTGGGTCAAAATGACATCAACGCCATCTATACCTTGCTGCAAGGCTATCCCAACAAAGACGGTAAATTCCTGAAGGTGTCCGCGGCGGTTAACTACGGTGGAACCTCCCAAGCGACACTGGATCGCGTCAACGACATCTCGATATCCCTGTCACATACGGGACACAAAGCGGAAGCGCAAGAGCTTGCGCATGACCGTCGCGAGAAAGGTTTATATACCTCGTTCTACACATGCACGGGCATTTACCCGAACAGCTTCGCTCTGAACGATCCCGGTGACAGTGCTTGGACCTTCTGGTACAACGCTTCCACCCATATGGACGGGTACTTGCGCTGGGCCTTTGACAACTGGTTAACTACGCCGTACACGAGTCTGGACTGGCTGTATTGGGAATCCGGCGACACCATGCTCATTTACCCCGACGAAAATAGAAATGCCGCCGATCCCAAGATTTACTCCACGCCGCGTTGGGAGAAAATGAAAGAGGGCAAGCGCGACGTTGAGAAAATGTATTTCCTGCGCGACAACTATCCTGAGCTCGCCGAAAAGGTGGGTGAGGCCTTGGATTCCGTCGCCATCGCGCAAGGCGCGACCAACGCCTGGGGCGGCATGTACGCGGCTTCCCAAAAGGACAAAGACCTCATCAATGCAGAGGTCATCCGCATGCGCGCGGCTTTGAGAGAAATCTCCAGCAACGCCGCCGACTACTTTGTCAGCGTTGCGTTGGATCCGGGCATGGACGGTGGCGAACTTGTCCTGACTGACGTTCGCAACGGCGCGGACTTTACGGTTCCGGCCTGTGAGTTTACCTATGCGGGTTACCTCTTCACGGGTTGGTCGGCCAGCGGTGCCGCGACCGGCACCTACCAGCCCGGCGACGTGATCCAGGAGCTGTCCGGCGACCTCACGCTGACTGCCATTTGGGGCGAAACTGTGAAGAGCCTCAAGATCAAGACCCCCACAAACCTCGCCATCAAGCGAGCCACAACTTACAATTTCGCCGCTTCTCTGGAAATCACACCAGCAAGCGCCGTGGCGAACCTGGTGTATGCCTCGTCGAACCCGACGGTAGCCAGCATCAGCGACAAGGGCGTAATCCAAGCTCTGAGGACCGGTACGGTCGTCATCACCGTGAGGGACACCATCTCCGGCGCGTCCGCCGCCGTATTGGTTACGGTGTCGTAAGACGCGCGGTTGAGCCCAAAGCGTCAACCTTGCAATCCAAAAAAGCTTACCGGGGACTATCCGAAAAGATAGTCCCCGGTTTTTCCATTTATTGATCTTGACAGATCTGTTTGTTTCGTATACCCTATAGGGGTATTAGGTATACTTTCAGGAGGTGAACTCATGGATCGTCACGATACGGATGAAGCTGTAAAAAAGCGTCTGCGTCGCATAGAAGGACAAATTCGGGGCATTGTCAAGATGGTGGAAGAAC
>CAYWWF010000207.1:0-3625 GCA_964461745.1 uncultured Oscillospiraceae bacterium
GCTTGCGGGAATTGTTTAATGAGACCCTGCGTAAAGTAATCCGCCATCTGCAATGCCTGGGCCTCAATGGCATCAAAGTCTTGGATGTCCGCCGCATAGTTTCCGGCAATCCTATCTTTGGCTCCTTTGGTCAATAGATCCAGATGCATATACATCATATCGCGCAATGTCTTCTCATCATAGTACGGATTGAGCTTGCTAAAATAGGCCGCAATCTGATCGGCGTTCTGATACCATTTTGGCGTAAGCTCGTCGGCCAAAGCGTTATCCTCTTCATGCAACGCTGTGATGATGTCGCCTCCAATTTGCAAATGCTCTGTAAATAACCTGGCCACTTCATCGCCGGCTTTATCCCCATAAAATATTTTGAAGACATTGCCCATATCCACCGGGTTTTTCAGTAGCCGGTTTGTCACCAAGCTGAGGTCGGCCGAATCCTCCACCACACTGAGCAGAAACATCCGTGTCCAGAAAACATGTTCCATCCAGAGTCTGCGCAATGTGTTTGACAAAACAAGCTGTGTCTCCGTGACGCCGCCGGCCGGTGGTATAACGGCGCCCTTGCCCGGACAAATGGTAATCTGCTGACCGATTTGTAGCCGATAGGGATCGAGGTTTGGGTTTTCCAGCATGATGCGTGGGACAGTGGTTTCATATTTTCGCGCCAATTTATAGAGAGTGTCCCCGGCCTGTATCGTGAGCGTGATTCGATTTGTGCAATCCATTGTGATCATCCATTCCGATGTAGTTTCAGTTTTAGTCTATGCGTTTTAGGTGTTTCCGGTGCACTGTTTGTGCGAATAGTATGTTAAACTCAAAAAATCAGCGCCTACTTCGAAGAGCGCCTTTTTGCCGCCTAACACAATATATTCTAAAAGCCTGGGGTTTACTTTGCTGTGAGACTGTTGTATAATGTGCTTTGTGAGCCTTGGGGCGTTTTGATCCCCTTTTGTTTTGTGTTTCTTCTTCGGCAAGGCCATACTAGTCGGGGAGCCGGCGGTGCCCTGTACCTGCAACCCGCCTCAGCAGGGATGAATTCCCGCTTTCGGCCTCGTCCTGTGCCGTCTGACCCGTGCAAATGGCGATGAAAAGCCGGTCTCGCGCAACAGAAACCTGTGAACCATGTCAGGCGGGGAACCGAGCAGCATTAAACAGAACTTTCTGTGTGCCGCGGGCGTGCCGTCTTCGAGCCGGCTGTTTCGGGTAACGGGCATAAGGCGATGGTCAACAGCGGGTGTGTGGCCTTACCGAAGAAGAAAACTGACCCTTGATTCATACCGCTGCGCTGTAAACAGTATCTTTTTCCCGCGCCTCCGGCGGGGAAAAAGAAAAGATTATTCCTATTTTCAGTTGTGCCCTATCTCAGAGAGAGATACGGGCCGTATGCCACTGGCAGTTAGCGGAGGGAAACGGTATGTACGCGGCACTCTATCGAAAATGGCGTCCGCTCGTGTTTTCTGACGTAATCGGCCAGCGCCACGTGACCGAAACACTGCAAAAGGAATTGCTGCACAACCGCATCTCCCATGCCTATCTCTTTACCGGTACACGCGGTACCGGTAAAACGACCTGCGCCAAAATTCTTGCGCGCGCCGTTAACTGTGAAAACCTGCAAGACGGCAACCCTTGCAATGTCTGCCCCCCTTGCCGGGGTATTCTTGACGGCAGCATCCTTGACGTACTTGAAATTGACGCCGCGTCGCACTCGGGTGTTGACAACATCCGGGCGCTGCGCGACGAATCTGTATATGCCCCGGCGTCGATTGCCCGCCGCGTCTACATCATCGACGAAGTGCACATGCTCTCCCCCGGCGCGTTTAACGCGTTGCTCACCATCCTGGAAGAACCGCCATCGCATGTGCTGTTCATTTTGGCAACCACGGAAACCCACAAAGTGCTGCCGACCATTCTGTCCCGTTGTCAGCGTTTCGCGTTTCGCCGCATCTCGGAAGCAGACATGGCCGACCATCTGACCGACATCGCCGCGCGAGAGCAGGTTCAGCTTGCGCCTGCCGCTGCCGCGTGGCTTGCGCGGCTTTCCGACGGCTCGGTTCGTGACGCGCTGTCTCTTTTGGATCAGTGTTTGGCGCAAGTGGGACCCGCTACGCCGCGCGTTTTAGATACGCAGATTGTGCAGGATGCGCTCGGTCTTGCCGGACAGGATCAGATGTATACGCTGGCACAAGCCATCGCGCGGCGCGACTGCACAACCGCGTTGTCGGAGTTTAGCGCACTTTACGAGGGCGGGCGCGACCCGGCTTCGCTTTTGGACGAACTCAGCCAATTGTTCCGGGACGTCTTGTTGTTGCAGGTTTGTCCCCGTCCTTCTTTGACCGACGATGCGCCGGAAACGCGCCTCAAGACCCTATTGCCGCTGCTGCCACTTGCGCGGTTGAATTACGCTTTCAGTTTACTCTTGGATACACAATTAAAGTTGCGCACAGGCGGGCGGCGTTTCGACGCCGAACTTTGTCTGCTTCGCCTTTGCGAGGAACGCCTCAGCGACGACATTTCGGCGTTGTCCGCGCGTGTGGCGCGTCTGGAGGACATGCTGTCTTCCGGCGCCGCTTTTCCACCGACGCAGGAACCCCGCCCGGCTTTGGATCCCCCACCTTGGGAGAACGATGCACCCGTCCGCGCCGCGGCGACCCAGGCCCCGTCACCCGAATCTGGAGTGCCATGGGAGGACGTCCCGTGGCACGTCCTCGACGAACCGGCATCACCACCGCCGGGCACCTCGATGACCCCTCCCTGGGAAGATGACAGCTTGTCTACAGTGCCGCCGCCCGATGTGCCTTCGGCTCTTGCACCGGCTCCATCCGAGACGTCTCCCTTGGAAGGTACGCCGCTGCCCGCGGATACAGACTTGGCCGAGCGCTTGCTCTCTGCCTGCGCGGACAAATTGTCGCCGCTTGTCATGGCCATGCTCAAAGACGCGCCGATGACCTTGCGGGAAAATCGGCTGGAGATCGCCGTGGACGCGTTTGTCGCCACGCGGTTAAACCAGAAAGAACTGATCCACATCTTAGCGGAACAGGCCGAGACACTCCTGGGCCATACCCCGGCGATACACTTCACCGCGCCAACCCCCCCGAAAAATCAGGATCCCCTTTCGGCCCTCAAACAGCGGGCTGGCGGACCCATACGCTTTACGGATTAATATTAAAGGAGGGCTTCCCCATGGCCAAACGTCCCAGCTTCGGCGGCGGCGGTATGAACACGGGTCTGATCAAACAAATGCAAAAAATGCAAGAGGACATGCAACGCAAGCAGGAAGAGATCGAAGCCAAAACCTACTCCGCCTCTTCGGGCGGCGGCGCGGTGAAGGCAGATGTTTCAGGCAAGCGTGAGTTGCTCTCGATTGCGATCAACCCCGAAGTCATTGACCCCGAAGACGCTGAAATGCTCCAAGATCTCATCGTCGCGGCTGTCAACGAGGCGCTGCGCTCGGCGGAAGAGGAAATGGCCCGGGAAATGCAGCGCTTCACCGGCGGCATCAACCTGCCTTTTTAAGACGCTGTTCTGATTCGATTTGTTTGCCCTGCCTGGCTTGGCTTTTGTCTTGCCAGGCATTTTGGTTTGGTTCCATAGGTGGCCATTGATTGATTCAAGCAAGGACGTGATC
>CAYWWF010000208.1:0-3622 GCA_964461745.1 uncultured Oscillospiraceae bacterium
AGCTCATAGGCGCGTTTGACGATGGAGTTGATCTCCGTCGTGGCGGTCTCGGCCTGTGTCAGCCACGATCGCGCCTGTGAAATGTTGCGCTGGTACTGTTCGACGCTCGAGATCTTCGAGCGCGCGTTTAAACTTTTGACGAGTCCGATGGGGTCGTCGCTCAGACGCACCATTTTGCGGTTCGTCGCGAGCTGGCTTTGGATTTTATTCATTGCTTTGCTGTTGCGCTGCAAATTGTTGTTGAAGTTGCTGACCATCATGCTGTTGGTAATGCGTGAAGCCACTCCCAACACCTCCTAAACTCTTTGGAGCAAAACCACTACGCTGGGTTTTGCTCCAATGGGGCACCGACCTGCGGGTCGGTTTCGTCAATTTCCTGCGGGAAATTGACGGTTACGGAGTTTTTCCCGAAATGAATTCGAGGAAAAACAATCAGACTCTATTTTCCGCCAAGGGCGGAAAACTCTGCGAGGCTTGTCAGCCTATTTACAGGCCGACGCGGCCGGTGCGGTTGATGAGCACATCCAGCGCCTCGTCCATGCTGGTCAGAACACGGGCCGCGGCGTTGTAGGCGTGCTGGAAGCGCACCAGATGGGTCATTTCTTCATCGACGGATACGCCCGAAACGCTTGTGCGTTGCTCTTCCAAACCCATGACCAGCGCGGCCTCCAGGTCGGAGGTCTTCGAAGCGTAACTGACCTCGGAGGCCAAGCCCGTAATGAAGGTGTTGTAATACTTTTCGAAGTTTCCAACACCACCCAGTCCAGTCGCCTGCTTCAATGCGGCGAGTTTTTTGGCGATTTCGTTGTTGCCGGTCTCCAAGTCTTGCGTGCCCGGCTTCAGTGTGACTTGCGCGCTCGATCCCGCCAGGTTGTTCACGTTGTCCTTGATTTCCTTCGACAACGAAATCGTCGCCAGTGTCGTCCCGGCCGGGTCAAAGAAGTTTATGCCTTTTGTGCTTTCATGAAAGACACCGTGTTCGTCGGTGTAGGGCATCGTATAGCCCGCTGTGTGGATGTCATTGACCGACTTAACCATCGCCGCGGCTAGGGTGTCAAGCTGCG
Organism: uncultured Oscillospiraceae bacterium; assembly: GCA_964461745.1. Lineage (GTDB taxonomy): Bacteria > Bacillota > Clostridia > Oscillospirales > UBA929 > JAVBPF01. The sequence goes on from CAYWWF010000208.1 coordinate 1,065, forward strand.
AGATGAAGTACGGGATGCCCTGGTTGTCCGATTTGTTGCCGTCACGCATGTCCGTGAGGCTCTTCATGATGCCGCTGCTCAGGTTTAAGTCCGAGCCGTTAATCTGAATCACGCTGACGTTGTCAAGCGCGGGGTAGCCCGCCGGTTTGGTCGTAACGGTCAGGGCGTTGTAATCCTTGTGATCCACAAGGATGTTGTTGATGGGGTTTCCTTTTTCGTCTTTGTTGCTGCCGAGACTCACTTGCAAGGTGTACATCTCTTTGCCGTTGATGTCGGTTTTACCGGTGGGCACTTCTTTGTAAGAGATGTCGGCGATGCCCGAGAGTTCGTCAAGCAGCAGATTGCGGCGGTCACGCAGGTCGTTTGCGTTTTCACCGGAGATTTCATACTTGAAAATCGCGGTGTTTAACTCAGCCATTTCTTTGGCGATGTCGTTGATGCGCTTGCTCTGCGCGACAAGCATCTCGTCCTGCTGACCCATGATATCCTTCATCTGGTTGTAGTAGATGTGGAAGGTCTCGACCATCGCCTGCGCCTTTTCAATGACCTCGCGGCGCACGGCGGAGTCCGTTGAGTTCGTGGAGAACTCCTGGAACGCGTCGAAGACGTTGTTCATGAGCTTGTTTAAATTGGACGTATCCATGTTGTTGAACACGTCTTCGACATAATACAAGGTGTTGTACTTCGTGTCCCAATACTGGGCACGCCCGTTTTCGTTTCGGATTTGCCGGTCTAAAAATTTGTCGCGAATCTGATCCAACGACTGCGGCGTCACGCCGCCGCCGACGGCAGCTCTTTCACCGGGCAGCCATTTGCTGTTGGCGCCCGGCGGCGCGATGGCGCTCGTGGTCAGGCGCTGGCGCGTATAGCCCAACGTATTGGCGTTGGCAATGTTGTGACCGGTCAGGTTGATCTGTCTTTGCGAGACACTGAGGCCACTGCTCGCGATGTTCAGGCCATAGAACGTAGAGGCCATCTTTCCCTCACGCCTTTCGATCGATCATATTTCTAGACACGCGTTGTGGGTCGGAGGCGGCGCCCGCTCCGCCATAAATATGGGAAGGGGTGTCGTCCTGGACCACGGCATTGAGCGTATAGTTGATGAATTCCAAACGGGATTCAATCAATTTCCGATTCAGTTCGTTGAGATCGGCGTGCTTCTGAAGCAAAACGCCCAGCTCCCGGTGCAGCACCTTGAGTTTCTCCTGCACTTCGGGCGGAGACGACGGCAGGAAATCCTGCATTGAAATCTCCGAAGCCGGTTTTTTCAGATGAGCGGCGAGCTCTCCCACGAGTTGCTTGCGCACTCGCTCGCGCTCATTGACTTTGCCAAGGAAAACTTGTTCCTCCTTGACGATCCGATCCAACGTTTCGATGTCGTTCTTGGTGATTGCTTCCTTCTTCTCCATGCCCAGGGGTAAAAGCTCTTCGTATAAACTCTTTTCATCCGTCATCACAGCCAGAAAACGCAAAGCCAGCTGTTGCATACACATCACCTCCGTAAAACAAGGGACAAAACGCGCTCCGGGCCGCGCCGTAGACGGTGGCGGCTCGGGATGGGGTAGGGCGCACCCAAGGGCCACGGAACGGCCGACAGGGCTTGCCGGGTTTGCGGGTAAAACGAAACCTGCGTGGCCTACATGAGGCCTTCGTCCGACGTCACGCCGGGTATCGCCATCGACGGGGTTCCGCCGCACGGGCGGTGGCAATACAAGAAAGGGGAACACGGTTGATTACCGCCCGAGATAAATGCGCGTCAGCATTTTTTCAACCACGGAAGCGGTATCCGGTTTGTAGGTGCCAGCCTGAATTTGTTCCTTCAAGGCATTGACCCGATCCATACGGACTTCCGGAGTCTCTCTGGCCGCACGAAGCGCCGCCGAGAACATGCGCGCATTTTCAGTAAATTCGACTCGATCGCTCCCCTGGAAGCTTTGGCGGGAGACTTGGTTTTTCCGCGCCACTTCACTGTAAGGGTTGGTCGGAGCGATCCGGGGGACGGAACCGATTTTCATGATAAAAACCTCTTTTCCATATATGTAGTTTAGTGTGGTGGACCGTGCGTCCGGGCGCGGGCCGATGGCAAGGGCCCTGGGACAGCGGTTTCGTTTACAGGTTAGGCTCCTTAAATAGAAAGGGGTGGTGTGTGTAAGAATGACGGGATGGAATCAGTATGAAACATCCGCGATGTGAAAAAAAGCGAAAACGGAAGAAAACCGGAGAAGCCAACAGGTAAAGACCGCGCGCGAACCATTGCGCGGGAATCACTAAATACAGTATCGTGTAAAGCCGGTGGATTCTTTAGGGATTTCGGCAAGCCAAGGGCGCTAATATTTGGTACATCCGTACAAGCGTTGGTAAAAAAGATAAAATATACAAAAAAAGAGCCATGCGACTTCCGGCTGCATCCGGAATCGGGGGGCCCTCCCCAACACGACGCCGTGTTTTTCTACCTCTCTCATCTTGTATATCGAAGCAAAACAAGATAAACTTTATTGTATCCAAAATAAAAAAAAGTAGACTTGAAATTTCGTCGTTTTGTAACAAATTTTTAATAT
>CAYWWF010000209.1:0-3599 GCA_964461745.1 uncultured Oscillospiraceae bacterium
TTTTCAGGCATGGGGAAGGGGCTGTATCACTTTTTGCGTTGTGATACAGCCCCTTATACCACTAATTTGCAGTGGCATGGATGGGATATGAAAGTATTACTCCTGCACTTAATAAAAGCTTGTTTACAGAGGAGGTTTCCAATATAATGGACGAGACAAAAATTCAACGGCATGGGTAAGGTTTATACGAAGTTTCGGCTGTCCTACCCTCAGGTTTTAGGGATTACTTATCGCAATGTTGGAATTACGTAGCTATGTAGGGAGGGTATGAGGGTGACAACCATTTATTTTATTCGACATGCGCAGGCCAATTCTACAATACTCGACCAGCAAAGCAGACCCTTGACGATAAAGGGTCTGCACGATAGCTTGCTATTAGCAAAGAGATTTACTAATGTTAAAATAGATTTAATATTTTCCAGTCCATATAAGCGAACCATAGACACTGTTAAGGAAATCGCCGCTGAACACAATCTTACTGTAAAGTCCTTGGATGATTTGCGTGGTCTGAGAATACAGAGCAATTGGATTAGCAGTTATCGTAGCTTCTTTCTGAAATACTGGGATGATTTTAGTTATCATTATGCGGACGGCGAAAGCTTTGCAGAACTGCAAAATCGGAGTATTGCCGTTCTGCAGAAAATAATCAATGACAATAGAGATAAAACCATTATTATTAGCACTCACAGTGTGTCTATGGCTGTGATGATAAAGTATTATGACAGTTCATTTGACTTTGAAGATTTCATATTCATTTCAGATGCCGAGCCGTATATTGTTAAAATGTGCTTTGATGAGCATGGTTGCGTAGGTATGAAAAAAACTGGTTTGCCTAGTTTTGGCTTGAGAAAATGAGGATAATGTTGTGGATATCGTCCGCCATTTCGATTGACGCCACTTACACGTATGCTACCCTACAACAGCGCCTCCTTCATCGAGCGCACAAACGCCGACACCGGGGTGCTTGCTTCTGTCCCATAGCGCTCGATGATTTTCACGATGGCGCTGCCGACAATGACGCCGTCGGAGACCAAGGCGATGTCCCGGGCTTGCTCAGGGGTTGAGATACCAAAGCCCACAGCGACCGGGGTGTCTGAGGCGCTACGGATGGTGCTGACCATAGCGCCGAGATCGGTTTTGATCTCGCTTCTGACACCTGTGACGCCGAGTGAGGAGACCAAATAAATGAAACCCGTCGCCGCCGACGCGATTTGCGCAATGCGTTGTTCGGACGTCGGCGCGATCAATGAAATGACATCGACTTGACTTTCTTTGGCATTGGAGAGCAGCTCACCTCGCTCCTCAAAGGGCAGGTCGGGCAAAATGATGCCATCGATGCCAACGTTGCGGCAACGGGTGAAAAAGCGCTCGTATCCATACGTAAAGACGGGATTTACATACGTTAAAAACACGAGCGGTACGTCGGTCTTGGCGCGCACACGTTCTACCATGACAAAGACATCCTCCGGAGTCACGCCACCGGAAAGCGCTCGCAAATTGGCGGCCTCAATGACCTTGCCTTCGGCGATGGGGTCGGAGAAGGGGATGCCGATTTCAATGATGTCGGCACCCGCGTCGGCCATGGACAGGATCAGCGATTCGCTGGTCGCCAGATCCGGATCCCTGGCGGTGAGAAAGGTGATCAGAGCCTTTCCGCGATGAAAAGTCTGTGTCAATCTACTCATGGATATTAACCCCCTGATACCGCGCAATTGCGGCTACGTCTTTGTCGCCCCGCCCGGAGAGGCAAATGAGGAGAATTTGGTCTCGGTCCATCTTCGGCGCAATCGTCATCGCGTGCGCGACGGCGTGGGCGCTTTCGATGGCTGGGATGATGCCCTCGGTGCGAGACAGGTACGTGAAGGCCGCCACGGCTTGCGCGTCGGTGATGGGTACATAGGTGGCGCGTCCGCTGTCGTGGAGATGGGCGTGTTCGGGGCCGATGCCCGGGTAATCCAGCCCCGCCGAAATCGAGTAGACCGGGGCGATCTGCCCGCCTTCGTCCTGACAGAAATACGACTTCATCCCGTGGAAGATGCCCGCTTTGCCTTTGGCGATCGTGGCGGCGTGTTTGTCGGTATCTATACCATGGCCCGCCGCTTCGCAGCCAATCAGGCGTACCGACGCGTCAGGGATAAATGGGGCAAACAGGCCCATGGCGTTGCTGCCGCCGCCGACACAGGCCAAGACGCCATCAGGCAAACGGCCTTCGGCCTCCAAGATTTGCGCCCGCGCCTCCCGACCGATGACACTTTGGAAATCCCGGACCATAATCGGAAACGGATGCGGCCCCATCACCGAGCCGAGGACATAGTGCGTATCCGAGACGCGCGCGGTCCATTCGCGCATGGTTTCGTTGACAGCGTCTTTGAGTGTCATCGTGCCGCTTGTGACCGCGTGGACTTTCGCGCCCAAAAGCTCCATGCGAAAGACGTTGAGCGCCTGACGCTCGGTGTCTTCTTTGCCCATGAAGATTTCGCACGAAAGGCCCAAAAGGGCGGCCGCCGTGGCCGTGGCCACGCCGTGTTGACCCGCGCCGGTTTCGGCGATGACGCGGGTTTTGCCCATCTTTCGGGCCAGCAGCACTTGACCGAGGACGTTGTTGATCTTGTGTGAGCCGGTGTGGTTGAGGTCTTCGCGTTTGAGATAGATCTTCGCGCCGCCGAGATCCCGGGTCATCTTCTCGGCAAAGTAGAGCCGTGAGGGCCGTCCCGCGTAACTGTTCAACAGCCCGGTGAGCTCCGATTGGAAAGCTTCTTCTTGTTTGTAATGGTCATACGCGGCTTCCAGTCGGTGGATTTCGTTCATCAGCGTTTCGGGAATGTACTGCCCGCCGTGAACACCGAATCTGCCTTTCGCCATGTTTTTAGCCTCCTATCCAGTCATGAAACGCTGGATTCTAGTTTTTGTGATTGCATATAAAAAATCCCCTTCGGCCCACCCGTGTGAACCGAAGGGGATCATTCAGCGACTTGAAATGCGCTAAATCATGCCAAACCTCCGCACGACGAAGTGACCCTGTTTGCATCAACAGAGCGCCACCAACGCCAAGCAAAAGTAGTGGTCATGAAACGCATAATAACCTCCAAAGGGGGACAATAGTTTTTGATCTTATCTATACCATACCAAGGTCGGCAAAAGGTGTCAAGGTTTTTCTCGCAAAAAACCGACAAAAAAACGGCAAAGCGTTACAGTGTTATTTCAGGTTATCAAATAATTAAGCATTGCGATTCATTGATAACCTGAGCCATGGCCGGGCCTTTCACAGAGAAGTCCGGCCATGGCTTATGGGTATGTAAGCGAAACTTGTAATTAAGAAACCTTGACCAAAACAGCCGCGACCGCGCCACTGATGCTGTCGCGTACGGTGACAATGGCCGTGCCGGTTCTCAAAGCCAGAATGCGGCCGTTCGCGTCCACACTGGCTACGGACGGGTTCGAAGACGCATAGCTGAGGTCATACACCGCATCCACCGGAGCGATGGCAAGCTTTGCGCCAAGATCATAAGACGCAGCTCTCTTGATCGCGAGACTGGCCGGTACCTGGATCTTCAGGTTCTGCACGATGGGGGCCCAAGTGGCGGTCAGCGTAATGGAGC